>CAMLJA010000001.1 GCA_946480065.1 uncultured Thermomonas sp.
GGCGCACGCGCTTCCAGGCCATGTCGGTGATGTGCAGCAGGCCGTCGATGCCGCCCAGGTCCACGAACGCGCCGTAGTCGGTGAGGTTCTTGACCACGCCCTTCAGCACCGCGCCCTCGACCAGCTTCTCGAGCAGCTGCTCGCGCTCTTCCGAATGCTCGCTCTCGACCACCGCGCGGCGCGAAACCACCACGTTGTTGCGCTTGCGGTCGAGCTTGATGAGCTTGAACTCCAGCTCCTTGCCTTCCAGGTACACCGGGTCGCGGACCGGGCGCACGTCCACCAGGGAACCCGGCAGGAACGCGCGGACGTCCTTGATGTCGACGGTGAAGCCGCCCTTGACCTTGCCGCTGATGCGGCCGACCACGGTCTCGTTCTTCTCGAGGGCTTCCTCGAGTTCGTCCCACACCATGGCGCGCTTGGCCTTCTCGCGCGACAGCACGGTCTCGCCGAAGCCGTTCTCGAGCGAGTCGAGCGCGACCTTGACTTCGTCGCCGATGCCGACGTCGATCTCGCCCGCCTCGTTGCGGAACTGTTCGATCGGGACGATGCCCTCGGACTTCAGGCCGGCGTTGATGACCACGACGTCGTTGCGGACGTCGACCACGATGCCCTTGACGATGGCGCCGGGCTTGATCTTGGCCCAATTGGCCTGGCTGGCTTCGAACAGTTCGGCGAAGGATTCGGTAGCTACGGAATTCATGAAAGGTCTCGGGTGGATACACGGGCGGCCCACAGCGACGGGGCGGCCCACCTGGGTTGGTTGGCGTTCGCGCAGGAAGCGCTTGGCCATGTGCGGATGGATGGAATCCGCGGGCGCGCGTGCGCCCGCGGAGCTGGACCTGCTGCGGCGGGATGGGTGGCGTCAGGCCGTGGAACGGCCGACGACGCCCAGCACCCGTTCAACCACCGCCTCGATGGGCAGCCCGGTGGTGTCGATGAGGACGGCATCGGTTGCCGGACGCAGCGGCGCCACCGCGCGACTTGCATCGCGGGCATCGCGGGCGAGGATCTCGCGCAGCAGACCGTCGATTGTGACCGAAACCCCTTTTGCTTTCAACTGCTTATAGCGCCTGTCGGCACGCTCCTCGGCGCTGGCGGTCAAAAACACCTTGTGGCCGGCGTCGGGGAAGATCACCGTGCCCATGTCACGGCCGTCCGCGACCAGCCCCGGCGGCTGGCGGAAGGCGCGCTGGCGCTCCTTCAGGGCCGAGCGGACCTCGGGGATGGCGGCGATGGCGGAGGCGGCCGCGCCGGCCGTTTCGGTGCGCAGCTCCAGGGTGGCGTCCACCCCGTTCACGATCACCCGCGGCTCGCCGTCGCCGTCCTCGCGGAAGCCGATCTCGGTGTCGAACGTGCAGCGCACCAGCGCCGAGGCGTCGGACAGGTCCATGTCCGACCACCCGGCGGCGATGCCGACGGCGCGGTACAGCGCGCCCGAATCCAGGTAGTGCCAGCCCAGCCGGCTGGCCACGAGCCGGCTGATGGTCCCCTTGCCGGACCCGGAGGGGCCATCGATGGTGAGCACGGGGGGAAGGGCGTCCATTGCCGGCATTATCGCCGCGAACCGGGCGGCCTGCCGCACCCCGCGATGTTCCCCGCGCAAGCGCTTGATCCTGCGGCACAAAGGCCGCTATAATCGGCGGCTAGCTTTTCATCCCAATTTCCATTGCCGAGGTTCCATCATGAAGGTCCTGTCCTCCCTGAAGTCGGCGAAGGCCCGTCACCGCGACTGCAAGGTGGTCCGCCGTCGTGGCAAGGTCTTCGTGATCTGCAAGTCCAACCCGCGGTTCAAGGCGCGCCAGCGCTGAAGCCGGCCGGCGGCTCCGGTCGCTTGCGAAGGCCGCCCCCGGGGCGGCCTTCTTCGTTGCGGCCCCGCGCAAGGCCGCGTCGCGACCCGTTAACGCTTCCGGAATAGAATCCGCCGGCAACCTTCGCCTCCGGGAGCCACGCCATGAACCGTCCCCGCCGCACCCTGCCCCGCCTCGCCCTCGCCGCCATCCTGCTCGCGCTGTCCGCGACGGCCTTCGCCGGGGACACCCTGCTGATCGAACGCGTGCGCGAGGAACCCGGCAACCTGCCGGCGCGCGGCATGACCATGGCCCAGGTGGAGGCCCGCTACGGCGCGCCCAGCGACCGCCTGGACCCGCGCGGCGGGCAGAAGCGCGACTGGCCGACGATCAACCGCTGGGTCTATCCGGCGTTCACGGTGTACTTCGAGCGCACCCGCGTGATCGACGTCGTCGTCAACAAGGCCGGCCCCGCGGAGATCGGGCCCAAGCCGCCCATCAGCTGAGGCCCGATGCAAGCCACCCCGCGCTTCCCCGCCGAGTGGGAACCCCAGGCGGCGATCCTGATCGCCTGGCCGCACGCCGGCACCGACTGGGCCGAGCGCCTGGCCGAGGTCGAGGACACCTACATCGCCCTGGTCCAGGCCATCACCCGCTTCCAGCCGGTGGTGATCTGCGTGGCCGATGACGATATCGAGACCTACGCGGAGATGCGCCTGCGCTCGAACCGGGTCGACATGGCGCGCGTGCGCTTCGTCACCGTGGCCTACGACGACACCTGGCTGCGCGACTCCGGCCCCATCACGCTGCGCGAGGGCGGCGGCTTCCGCCTGCTCGACTTCCGCTTCACCGCCTGGGGCGGTAAGTTCGAGGCCCGGCGCGACGACCTGCTGGCGGAGGCGCTGGCCGCGCAGGGCCTGTTCGGCGGCGCGGCCCGCCAGCGCATCGATTTCGCCCTGGAAGGCGGCGGCATCGAAACCGACGGCGCCGGCACCCTGCTCACCACCTGGCAGTGCCTGCACGAGCGGCATCCGGACGCGCCCCGCGGGCAGCTGGCCGCACAGCTCGCGGACTGGCTGCGCCAGGACCGCGTGCTGTGGCTGGACCACGGCGCGCTGGAGGGCGACGACACCGACGCCCACATCGACACCCTCGCCCGCTTCGCGCCCGGCGATGCCATCGTGTACCAGGCTTGCGACGATCCGGCCGATCCGCACTACGCCGACCTGAAGGCGATGGCCGGGGAAATCGCCGCGCTGCGCACGCGGGACGGCAAGCCCTACGCGCTGTTCCCGCTGCCCTGGCCCCAGCCCGTGATCGACGCAGGGCGCCGCCTGGCGGCGAGCTACGCCAACTTCCTGGTCATCAACGGCGCCGTGTTGATGCCGGCCTACGGTGATCCCGCGGACGCCGCCGCGGCCGCCGTGCTGGCGCAGGCCTTCCCGGGTCGCGAGATCGTGCCGGTGCCGTGCCGGCCGCTGATCTGGCAGAACGGCAGCCTCCACTGCATCACCATGCAATTGCCCGAGGGACTGGTCTGATGCCCAAGCACAACACGCTTCCCGTCGCGCTGGTGCAGGAGCGCAACCATGGCGACGCCGCCGCCAACCTCGCGGTGATCGAAACGCGCGTCGCCGATGCCGCGCAGTCCGGCGCCAGGCTCGTGCTGCTGCAGGAGCTGCACAACGGCGCGTATTTCTGCCAGCACGAGTCGGTGGAGGAGTTCGACCTGGCCGAGCCAATCCCGGGGCCCAGCACCGAGCGCCTGTCCGCGCTGGCGAAACGGCACGGCGTGGTGCTGGTCAGCTCGCTGTTCGAGAAGCGTGCGACCGGGCTCTACCATAACACCGCGGTGGTCTTCGACGCCGACGGCAGCACCGCCGGCAAGTACCGCAAGATGCACATCCCGGACGACCCGGGCTTCTACGAGAAGTTCTACTTCACCCCGGGCGACCTCGGCTTCACCCCCATCGACACCTCGGTTGGCCGGCTGGGGGTGCTGGTGTGCTGGGACCAGTGGTACCCGGAGGCCGCGCGCCTGATGGCGCTGGCCGGGGCGGAACTGTTGCTCTATCCCACCGCCATCGGCTGGGACCCGGACGATGCGCGGGACGAGAAGACCCGCCAGCGCGACGCCTGGGTGCTGTCGCACCGCGGCCATGCGGTCGCCAACGGGTTGCCGGTGCTCTCGTGCAACCGGGTGGGCCACGAAGCGTCCCCGCTGGGCGCCTCCGGCATCGACTTCTGGGGCAACAGCCACGTGCTGGGACCGCAAGGCGAGTTCATCGCCGAAGCCGGCGATTCGCCCACCCTGCTGCTGGCCGAGGTGGACATGCAGCGCAGCGAGCACGTGCGCCGCATCTGGCCATTCCTGCGCGACCGCCGCATCGACGCCTATGGCGACCTGACGAAGCGTTACCGTGACTGAGGCCGCCGCGCCGGCAGGCGCCGGTTACGCCGGCCAGCCCGTCATCGAAGTCGAGCGCGACGGGGTCCACTACACCCTGCTGGGCACCGCCCACGTCTCGCGGGCCAGCATCGAGGCCGTCCATGCCGCCATCGACAGCGGCCGCTTCGACGCGGTGGCGGTGGAGCTGGACGAGCAGCGCCACAGGGCGCTGACCCAGCCCGACGCGCTGGCCCAGCTGGACCTGGTGAAGGTCATCCGCGAGAAGAAGGTGGCGCCCTTCGCCGCCAACCTGGCGCTGGCCGCCTACCAGCGCCGGCTGGCCGAACAGCTGGGGATCGAGCCGGGGGCCGAGCTCAAGGCCGCGGCCACCGAAGCGGCCGCGCGCGGCCTGCCGCTGCAGCTGATCGACCGCGATGTCGGCATCACCTTCAAACGCATCCTGCAGGGCCTGCGCTGGTGGGACCGCATGAAGCTGGTGGGCGGCCTCGCGTCCGGGCTGTTCGCCAGCGAAGAGGTGTCCGAGGCCGACATCGAGCGCCTCAAGGAAGGCGACATGCTGGAGTCGAGTTTCGGCGAATTCGCGCGCGACACGCCGTCGCTGTACGCCAGCCTGATCGACGAGCGCGACCAATACATGGCCGCCAAGTTGCGCGAGCGCGCGGACGGGGCGACCCGCGTGCTGGCAGTGGTCGGCGCCGGCCACCTCAAGGGCATGGCGAAGTACCTGGCCCAGGAGCAGCGGGCGCCGCAGGCCCTGACCGCCGAACTCGCCCACGTCGAGAAGAAGCGCAACATCCCGTGGATCACCCTGGCCCTGATGGTGCTGATCTGCGGCGGCATCGCCTGGGGCTGGCTCCACGGCGGGCGCGACCTGGGGCGGGAACTGCTGCTGCAGTGGTTCGCCTGGACCGGCGGGCTGGCGGCGCTGGGCGCGCTGCTGGCGCGCGGGCACGTGCTGAGCATCCTGGCCGCCGCCGTCGCCGCGCCGCTCAAGCCGTTCCGCCCCGGCCTGCCGCCCGGCATGTTCAGCGCATTGGTGGAAGTCCACCTGCGCAAGCCGGCCTACCCGGATTTCCTGGCCCTGCGCGACGACGCGCAGACGCTGGGCGGCTGGTACCGCAACCGGGTCTGCCGCGTGGTGCTGGTGTTCCTGCTGACCAACCTCGGCAGCATGGTGGGCGTGTGGGTATCGGGCGCGCGGATCCTGGGGAAATTGCTCTAGGGAGCGGACGCGCGGGGGGCCGCATCATGCCGCGGCCCCCGCCTCGCGCCGCTGCGCCCGGGTCTGCCTGGCCCTGGCGATCAGGCGCGAGGTGCCGGCCCGCAGGTCGTCCAGCAGCGCGTAGATGGTCGGCAGGAACAGCAGGCTGACCACCGTCGAGAACGCCAGCCCGCCGGCGATCGCGCGCGCCATCGGGTAGTACGGCGGCATGCCGTCTGCGGTCTTGGTGGACAGCGCGATCGGGATCATCGCCAGGATCGCCGTGCCCATGGTCATCATGATCGGCCGCAGGCGCTCGCGGCTGCCCTCCACCAGCGCGTCGATGCGAGGCAGGCCGCGGCGGCGCAGGTTGTTGATGTGCTCGATCATGACGATGCCGTTGTTCACCACCACGCCCATCAGCACCAGGATGCCGATCACCGCCATGATGTTCATCTCGGTGCCGGTGATCCAGAACAGCCAGTACACGCCGAAGATCGAGAACAGCACGCAGGACATGATGGCCAGCGGGAACAGCAGCGACTCGAACACCGCGGCCATGATCACCAGCATCAGCACCAGCGCGATGCCGATCGCGCGGATCATCTGCTTCATGCCGTCGAAGTTGATGTTGAAGCCGGCGCCGTCGAAGGTGTAGCCGTAGCCGGGCGGGAACTGCACGCCGGCCAGGGTGTCCTCGACCGCCTTGCGCGCGTCCTGAACCGACGTGCCCTGCGCCAGCCCGGCCTGCACCTGCAGCATGGTCTGGCGGCTCTGGCGCTGGATCTGGGTGGCCGCCGGCGCGCTGTCCACGTCGACCATCGCCAGCAGCGGCACCTCGGTGCCGCCGGGCGAGCGCACCATGAAGGTGGACAGGTCCTCGACGCCGTAGTCCTCTGAGCCGGCGAAGCGCACGTTGACCGGGATCTCCACGTCATCGCGGTGGAAGTCGCGCAGCGACGACCCGCGCAGGGCCATGCCCACGAACCGCGCCACCTGCTGGGCGCTGAAACCGTAGGCGGCGGCGCGCTCGCGGTTCACCCGCACCTTCAGCTCGGTGTTGGCGTCGCCGGTGTCCACGCGCACGTCGCGCAGCTTGGGGTTGCGCGACAGGATCGGCACGATGTCGGCCGCCAGCTCCTGCAGCGTCTGGGTGGAGTCGCCGACCAGGCTGAAGGTGATGCCCTTGGCGTCGTCGCCCCCGTTGCCGGGCCAGCCGATGCCGATGTTGGCGCGCGCCGACTTGGGCAGCCCCTTGCGCACCTCCTCGGTGATCTTCTTGTTCTGCTCGGCGTCGTCGATGGTCAGGAACAGGCGCGTCTGCGCCCAGCCCTGCTCGCTGTAGCGGCTGTACACCTTCTCGACCTTGAACTCCTTGCGGTGCGCGTCGACGAACCGTTCCACCCGCGCCACTTCCTTGCCCATTTCCTCCTTGGAATAGGCGCCCTTCCACTGGTAGAAGATGTCGATCTCGGTGGGGTCGTTCTCGTCGCCGCTGCCGACGGTGTGCGTCATCGGATACACGCTGGCCAGCGAGATGGCCAGGATGCCGGCCACGCTCCAGCCGCGGTGCTGCAGCGTCCAGCGCAGCGCCCGCGCATAGCGGGCCTGCAGGCCCGAGATGAACGGCGACTTCACCGCCGGGGGCGTCTTCATCCGCGCCGAGAGCATCGGGATCAGGCTGATCGCGACCAGCCAGGACGCCAGCAGCGACACCGAGATGGTCACCGCCAGCTGCGACAGGTAGATGGTGATGATGTTCTTCTCGCCGAACATCATCGGCAGGAACACCACGCAGTGGCAGAGCGTGCCCGCCGACAGCGCGATCGCCACGTGGCGGGTGCCGATGATCGAGGCCAGCCAGGGCCGGCCCGGGTATTTCTCGCGCTCCTGGTAGATGCTCTCCACCACCACCACGGCGTTGTCCACCAGCATGCCCACCGCCAGCAGCAGGCCCATCATCGAGATGATGTTGAGCGAGATGCCCACGAAGTACATGAAGCCCAGGGTCATGGTGAAGCAGATCGGGATCGCCGTGGTCACCATCAGGGTGGACGGCCAGTGGCGCAGGAAGGCGTACAGCACGACCACCGACAGCAGCAGGCCGATGCCGCCGGCCTCGGCCAGCGCCAGCAGCGAGCTGGTCACCGCCTGGCCCTGGTCGTCGGTGACCTCGATCGCGACGCCGCGCATCGCGGGGTCGGCCTCCAGTACCTTGATCTCCTCGCGGACGCGCCGCGACAGGTCGACCAGGTTCGCCGCGCGCTCCTTGTAGATGTCCACGCCCACGCTGGGCCTGCCGTCCATCTGCCGCACGTAATCCATGCGCTGCGGCTGCAGGCCGATGTCGGCGATGTCCGACAGCCGGGTGCCCTGCTTGTCGATCCGCAGGTCGCGCAGCTGCTGCAGCTGTTGCAACTCGCCCAGCGGCTGCACGCGCAACCGCCGGCCGGCCTCGGTGATCTCGCCGGCGGACACCGCGAAATTCGCCGCCTGCAACGTCTGCACCAGTTCGTTCAGCACCACCCCGTGCGCGGCCAGGCGGTCCTTGTCCAGCGCCACCAGCACTTCCTGCCTGGCCACGCCCTCCACTTCCACGCGCGCCACGCCCGGGATCCGCTCCAGCCGCTGCTTGATGCTGCGCTCGATCAGGTCGGCGCGGGTGGTCAGGTCGACCTTGCTGGTCAGGCGCAGGCTCAGCGCCTCGCGGTCGGAGGTGCTCCAGCGCTGCACCAGGTAGCGCCGGAAGTCGTCCGGCAGCTGGTCGCGGATCGCGTCGATGCGCTCGCGCGCCTCGGACGCGGCGATCGCCACGTCCCGGCTCCAGTCGCTGAAGCGCACCTGGATCGAGCCGCCCTCGGCGTTCGCCCGCGAGTTCATCGACTCGATGCCCGGCATCGTGGCCAGCGCTTCCTCGACCGGCCGCACCAGGTTGCGTTCCACCTCCTCGGGGGTGGAGCCGGGGTACGGCAGGGAGACGAAGAAGAACGGGATCGAGGCCTCCGGCTCCGCCTCCAGCGGCAGCCGGAAGGAGGCGATCAGGCCGATCGCCACCATCGACACGAACAGCATGATCGTGGTGATGGGGCGGCGGATGGAAAGCTCGGTGATGTTCATCCGGTCAGGCCTTCGTGCCGCCGCCGAGCGGGTCATGCTCGTGGGCGATGACCTCCGCCGCCTGCTCGGCCACGCTGCGGGCGCGGCGCCCGCGCTCGGCGTAGTACTCGTCCGGCTTGCGGTCCAGCAGGTCGTACACGATCGGGATCACCACCAGGGTCAGCAGGGTGGACACCAGCAGGCCGCCGATCACCGTCACCGCCATCGGGCTGCGCACCTCGGCACCCTCGCCGAACGCCAGCGCCAGCGGCAGGAAGCCGAACACCGCGCACAGCGTGGTCATCATGATCGGCCGCAGTCGCGAACGCGCGCCCTCGACCAGCGCCGTGCGCTTGGCCACGCCCTCCTCGCGCAGCTGGTTGACCTTGTCGATCAGGATGATCGCGTTCTTCACCACCAGGCCCACCAGCAGGATCAGGCCGATGAATACCACCACCGAGGCCGGCGAACCGGTCAGCAGCAGCGCGGCCACGGCGCCCACCAGCGCCAGCGGAATGGTGAACAGGATCACGAACGGATGCAGCAGCGACTCGAACTGCGAGGCCATCACCAGATAGACCAGGAAGATGGCCAGCCCGAACGCGAACAGCAGCGAGCGGATGGATTCGCCCAGCTCCTGGCCCTGGCCGCCGATGCGCATCTCGATGTCGGTGCCCAGCGGGTCCTTCGCCACCATGTCGTCCACCTCGCGGATCGCGCCGCCGAGGTCGATGTCGCGCAGGTTGGCGGAGACGATGGCCACGCGGCGCTGGTCGGCGCGGTGGATCTCGCTCGGCCCGGTGGTGGCCACCACGTCGGCGACGGCCGCCAGCTCCACCGGCGTGCCGCTGCCGGGGTTCACGATCAGCCGGCGCAGGGCGTCGACGGACCCGCGGTCGGATTCCCGCGCGCGCACCAGCACGTCGATCTTGCGGTCGCGGAAGCTGTAGCGCGTGGCCACGTTGCCCTTGACCTTGTTGACCACGATGTCGGCGATCTGCCGGGTGGTCAGGCCCAGCGCGGCGGCGCGATCCTGGTCGAAGCGGATCTGGATTTCGGGGAAGCCCTGCTCCACCGTCGACTTCACGTCGGCATAGTGCGGATTGGCGCGCAGCATGGCCGCCAGCTTGTTGCCGGCCTTGCGGATGGTCTCCAGGTCCGCGCCTTCCACCTCGATCTCCAGCGGCGGCGACAGGCTGAACAGCTCCGGCCGGCTGAAGTCCACCTGCACGCCGGGGAACCGCTGCATGGTCTCGCGCAGCGATTCGGTCAGCGGGCCTTCGGCGTCGTTGCTTTCCATCACCACCGACAGCTTGCCGATGTTCTCGCCGCTCTCGGTGGGATTGGCGTCCAGCCGGGTGCCGCTGCCGGAGACGCCGTAAAGCACGCGCACGCCGTCGTCCTTCGCATGCGCCGCCTGCACGTCGCGGATCAGCGCGTCGGTCTTGGCCAGTGGCGTGCCGGGCGGCAGCTTGGCGGTCATGTCGAAGCGGTCCTGCGCGAACTGCGGGATCAGGTCGGTGCCCAGCAGCGGCACCGCCGCCATGGTCAGCGCGAACGCCAGCGCGGCCACGGCCAGCACCGGCACCGGCCGCTGCAGCGCGTTCGGCAGCACCCGCATGTAGGCGCGCTCGGCCCGGCCGTAGGGCGCCATCGCCAGGTCGCTGGCCTTGCGCATCACCGGGCCGACGACCGCCGCCAGCCCGCGCCAGGCGCGCACGATGGCCCAGGCGACGCCGAAGAACGCATAGCGGAACATCGCGCCCAGCCCGCGCCCCGCATGGGCGGCTGGCTTCTGCCACTTGCTCTGCGGCTGCCAGCGACCGGGCGCCGGCTCCTCGGGGAAGCCCAGCGGCGGCCGGCCCTTGAGCGCGCTCAGCATCGGGATCAGCGTCATCGCCACCACCAGCGACACGCCGATGGCGATCGCCACGGTCAGCGCCTGGTCGCGGAACAGCTGGCCGGCGATTCCCTGCACGAACACCAGCGGCAGGAACACCGCGATGGTGGTCAGGGTGGAGGCGACCACCGCCATGCTGACCTCGCGGGTACCCGCGATCGCCGCGTCCAGGATGCCCAGCCCGCGTTCGCGCGCCTTGGCGATGGACTCCAGCACCACGATGGAATCGTCCACCACCAGGCCGGTGGCCAGCGCCAGGCCGCCCAGCGACATCACGTTGAGCGACAGCCCCAGCTGGCCCATGAAGAAGAAGGTGGCGATGATCGACACCGGCAGCGACAGCGAGATGACGAACGTGCTCCAGCCGTCGCGCAGGAACAGGAAGATGATCAGGATCGACAGCAGGCCGCCGATCACGCCGTCCAGCTTCACGTCGTGGATGGCATTGCGGATGAACTTGGACTGGTCCTCGATCGTGGTCAGCTCGATGTCGGGCGGCAGCTTCTCGCGGATGGTCTTGAGCCTGGCCTCCAGCGCGTCGGCGGTGGCCACCGTGTTGGCGTCGCCTTCCTTGTAGATGGCCAGTTCCACCGCTTCGCGGCCGTCGAGGCGGATGATGGCCTCGCGCTCCTTGTAGCCCTGGCGCACCGTGGCCACGTCGCGCAGGCGCACCGGCGAGGTGGCCGACTGGCCGCCGCCGCCCTGCGACAGCGCCGCCATCACCCGGGCGTCGCCGCTGGCCGCGGCCAGGCGCAGCGCCTGCTCGGTGGCGCCGTTGGACGCCGCGCCCGCGGTGCGCGTGGTCAGCAGCATGTTCGCCATTTCCTCGACGCTGGCGAACTGGTTGACCGTGCGCACGAGGTAGCGCTGCGAGCCTTCCTCGAGGCGGCCGCCGGACACGTTGACGTTCTCCTGCGCCAGGCGGTTGATGACGTTTTCCAGCGACAGACCGTACTGGGCCAGCTTGCGCTGGTCGATGTCGACCTGCACCTCGTCCTCCAGGCCGCCGCCGACCTTGACCGCGGCAACGCCGTCCACCGGTTCCAGCTTGCGCTTGAGGTCGTCGTCGGCGAAGCGGCGCAGCTCCATCAGCTGGCGCACGCTTTCCTCCGGGCTGCCAGGCTGCTGCTTGGGCGACAGCGCGAGCCGCATGATCGGCTGGGTGGACGGATTGAAGCGCAGCAGCACCGGCGGCTTGGCGTCCAGCGGGAACTGCAGCGATTCCATCTTGTCGCGCACGTCTAGGCTGGCCTGGTCCATGTCGGTGCCCCAGGCGAACTCCAGCACCACGTCGGACTGGCCGGTGCGCGACACCGACTTCAGCTTGCGCAGCCCCTTCACCACGCCCAGCGCCTCCTCGGCGGGCTGCGAGATCAGGGTCTCGATTTCCGCCGGTGCCGCGCCTTCGAAGTCGGTGCGCACGGTCAGGGTGGGATAGCTGAGGTCGGGCAGCAGGTTGACCTTGAGGCTGCCCAGCGCGATCAGGCCGAACAGCACCAGCGTCAGCGTCATCATCGCGATGGTGACGCGACGCCGGGTGGCGAACTCCACCAGGTTGAAGCCGGAGGTCGGCGCGAGGTGCGGGTCCTGCGCGTGGTCCGGCCGGGGGTTCGACGGCGAACTCATTTCGCGGCCGCCTTGGCGGGCGCCGCGGCCGCGGGCGCGGCCTTGTCCCCGATCACCTGCACCGCGCTGCCCTCGCGCAGGGCGGACTTGCCGGCGACCACGACCGGTTCGCCTTCGCGCAGGCCGGAGCGCACTTCGACCCATGCGCCGTCCACGTAGCCGAGCGTCAGCTCCACCCGCGCGGCCTTGCCGTCGCGCACGGTGAACACGGCCGGCGCGGCCCCGTCCTCCAGCAGGGCGGCGCGCGGGATCGCCAGCGCGTCCGCCCGCTGGTCGTAGTTGATGCGGATGCGCCCGAACATGCCGGGCTGCAGCAGGCCGTCGCCCTCGAACGCGCAGACCACGCGGAAGGTGCCGCTGCCGGCGTCCACCACCGGCGCCACGCGGTCGATGCGGCCCTGGAACGTCTTGCCCGGCAGCGCGTCGACGGTCAGCTCCACCGCCTGCCCGGCCTTCAGCGTCTCGATCTCGCGCTCGGGCGCGTTGAGCGTGGCCTCCAGCCGCGAGGTGTCGACGATGGTGAAGATCGGGGTGTTGATCTGCACCAGGTTGCCGGGCTTGATGCTGCGCGAGGCCACCACGCCGGAGATCGGCGCGGTCACGGTGCCGTAGGCCAGCTCCAGCCGCGCCAGCCGGTAGGCGGCGCGCGCGTTCTCCAGGTCGTAGCGCAGCTGGTCCACGTCGTTCGCGCTGACCATCTGCTGGCCGGCCAGCTGGGTGGCGCGGCGGTAGTTGGCCTCGAGCTTGCGCACCTGCGCCTCGCTCTGCGCCACCTGCAGCGAGGCGCGGTCGCGGTCGATCTGCACCAGCGGCTGGCCGGCGCGCACCGCCTGCCCCACGTCCACGTAGACCCGCATCGCGATGCCGGAGGTCTTGGCCACCACCTGCGCCTCGGCGCGCGCTTCCAGCGGCGCGGTCCCGGTGTAGCTGGCGGCGATCGAGCGGCGGCTGGCCTTCGCGACCTCCACCGGCACCGCTTCCGGCCCCTTGTCGGCCTTGCCGTCCTTGCCGGGCGGGCCCTTGCCGCCATCCGCCCCGCCCTTGCAGGCGGCCAGCCCCAGCGCCAGGGCCAGCAGTCCGATGCGGGCGACGGGGAAAAGGCGGCCGGATCGGGGAGCGGCGGCCGGGAGGAAATCGCGCATGGGGAGGAGCCTGTTTGGTGTTGTAGTCAAGTATGTCACCAAGCCCGGCGCGGGTTCCATGCGCCGAAGGTCATGGTCCGCGGCCGGAGGTGCCCGGATGCGCGTTGCGCGCCCGCGCGCGGGCGGCAACTCGCGCCCGATCCGCGTCGGTCTATATACTTGCCGGATTGCATGCCGCCCAGCGGCCACCGACGAACTCTGGATACCGGGATCTTCCACACATGATGCGACCGCTGCCGATCGCCGCCAGCCTTGCGCTGATCCTCGCCGCCTCCGCCGTCACCGCGCAGGACGCCCCCGCCCCCGCGGCCGCCATGCCGGCGCCCGCGCAGGCCGCCCCGGCCGCGGCCGCGCCGGCCAAGGGCGACGCCACCCGCGGCAAGGGCCTCACCTACACCTGCCGCGGCTGCCACGGGATCACCGGCTACAAGAACGCGTATCCGAACTACCACGTGCCGAAGATCGGCGGGCAGTCTGAAACCTACCTCGCCAACGCGCTGACCGAGTACCGCGAAGGCAAGCGCAAGCATCCGACGATGCAGGCGCAGGCGGAGAGCTTCTCGCCGCAGGACATCGCCGATATCGCCGCCTACCTGTCCAGCCTGAAGTGAGCCGCGCCATGACCAAGACCTCCATGACCCTGCTCGCCTTCGCCTGCGCGCTGGCCCTCTCCGCCTGCGGCAAGCAGGAAGAGGCGGCCGCCGAACCGGCCGCGGACGCCGCGCACGCCTCATCCTCCGCCGGCCTTCCGCACGGCGACATCGCCGCCGGCAAGGCCCTGGCCTCGACCAAGGGCAAGACCGGCCAGGCCTGCGTGGACTGCCACGGGGCCGAAGGCAACGCGCCGATCGATGCCAGCTATCCGCGCCTGGGCGGCCAGTACGCCGACTACCTCGCGCATTCGCTGCAGGCCTACCGGTCGGGCGACCGCGCAGGCAGCGCGACGACCAACCTGATGGCCGGCCAGGCCAAGGAACTGACCGACCAGCAGATCGCCGACCTGGCCGCCTACTTCGGCAGCGTCCAGGGCCAGCTGCGGGACCTGCACGACGTCAACTGAGGCCGTTCGCGGGCGTACGTCGAAGGGGTCGCAAGGCCCCTTCTTCGTGTCCGGCACCCGGGACGTGCAAAAAAGAAGACCCGGTCTCACGGGCTCGCGCCTGGAGGGGACCGGGTCTTGCTTGCCGGAGCGATTTCCGCCGCTTCTTGCGAGGCGTGGATTTTTCTCCGACGTGCGTAATGTAGCGCGGTGGCCGTTAGCGAAACGCTAAGCGACGCGCATTCATCCGACCGCTCGTCGGCGCGCGCTTACGGACGCGGCCACGGCCACCAGCCGCGGCCGAGCAGCGCGTAGCGGTCGGCCGCGCGCTCGAACCGGTTGCGCACCCCGATCCCGCCGCAGGCCAGGTAGACCGGCAGGAACAGCGGCCCCAGCAGCATGTACTGGAACACGTGCGCGCGCTCGTGGTCCGCCAGCAGGATCGGCGCGTCAGCGCTGAGGCCGGCGTGGCGGGCATAGGTGAGGCAGGGCGCGTCCAGCGATTCCCCGGTGTGCAGGATCACGTTGCCCAGCGTGAGCGCCCCGCCCGGCCCCCACGGCACCCGGTGGAAGACCAGCGCCAGGTCGCGCCGGCTGACATGCAGGTGCGCGCCCGCCGCCAGCGCGGGCAGCCCCACCAGCAGCCCGACCAGGGTGTTCGGGAGCGTCCACGCCATGCCCAGCGCGTGCAGCGGCATCCGCAACCAGCGCCGGGAGTGCACCATGCTCAGCCGGCGCGCTTGGCCAGCCAGTCGTGGATGGCCTGGGGCACGTCCTTCTGCGCGCGCCCGGACACGTAGATGCCGATGTGGCCGCCGCGGAAGGAAAATTCGGTGTAGTCGTCGGTGCCCACCAGCCCGCGCAGCGCGCGCGAGGCGTCCGGCGGCACCAGGTGGTCCTGCTCGGCGTAGATGTTGAGCACCGGCATCTCCACCAGCCCCAGGTGCACTTCGCGCCTGCCGATCGTGGCGCCGCCGGTGACGAAGCGGTTCTCCTGGAAGAACTGGCGGTTGAATTCGCGGAAGGCTTCGCCGGCCTGGTCGGGCGAGTCGAAGATCCACTGCTCCATGCGCAGGAAGTCGCGCAGCGCCTGGCGGTCGTCCAGGATCTCCAGCAGGCCCACGTACTTCTGCGCGAACAGCCGCCACGGCTTCAGCAGCAGGTACGTGAGGTTCATCATGTCCGCGGGGATGTTGCCCAGCGTGTCCACCAGCAGGTCGACGTCGACCTCGCGGTTCCAGTTCGACAGCATGTTGTCCGGGGTATGGAAGTCCACCGGCGTGACCATGGTGATGAGGTTGCGCACCTTGTCCGGGTGCAGCGCCGCGTAGCACAGGGAGAACGCCCCGCCCTGGCAGATGCCGAGCAGGTTCACCGCCTCCACGCCGCGGGCGGCGCGCAAGTGGTCGACCGCGCCGCCGAGGAAGCGCTCGACGTAGTCCTCCAGGGTGAGGAAGCGGTCCGAGCGGTCGGGGTAGCCCCAGTCGATGATGTAGACGTCCTCGCCGCGCGCCAGCAGGCCCTTCACCAGCGAACGGTCGTCCTGCAGGTCGACCATGTAGGGCCGGTTGACCAGCGCGTAGGCCACCAGCAGCGGCACCTTCGCGGTGGGCGCGCCGGCGGCGGCATCGCCGCGGAAGCGGTACAGCACGGTCTTGCCGTCGCGCCAGACTTCCTCGCGCGCGGTCGCGCCGACGTGCACCTCGCCGAGGTCGCGCAGCGTGCCGAGACCGGCCTCCAGCTTGCGCTGCAGGCGCGCGGCCTCCTCGGCCAGGGACTGCGGGGTGATGTTCAGCGGGCCGGGCATGTCAGCGCTTCCTGCGGGGGGTGGCGGCCTTGCGCGCCGCCGGTGTGCGCGCGGCCTTGGCCGGCTTCGCCCGCGCCGGCGCGGCGGGCTTCTTGCGCGCGGCGGCCGGCTTGGCAACCGGCTTGGCGGTGGACTTGCCGGCCGACTTCGATGCGGGACCCGGGGCGGCCGCACGCCTGGCGGCGCCCCCGTTGGCACGTGCTGGCCGCAGCGGGACAGCGGGCGGCTGCTCGCCGGCCTGCTGCAGCCGGCGCAGCTGCCGCTCCAGCTCGGCGATCTTGCGGTGGGCGCTGTCCACCTCGGTGCGCCCGGGCAGGCCCAGCAGCGTGGCGCCCTGCTCGGCGATCGCCTGGGCGTCCGCGCGCAGGCGCATCTGCGCGTTCGCCAGCTCGCCGTAGGCGCGGCGGAACTCCGGCGACAGCGCCAGTTCGGCCCAGGCGTCCTCGGCGGCGTCCACCCAGGCGTCGAACAGGGCGCGCACGCTGGTGAGCTGGCGCCCCGGCTCCTCGTGCGCGGCCAGGCGCGATTCGAAGCGGTCGAAGGCGTCGCGCGAGGCGCGCGCCATCAGCGCGTTCCAGTCGCCCAGCGCGTCCTGCCAGCGCAGCTGCGCGCGACCGAGCGCCTGCAGCCGCTCCTGGTGCTCGCGGGTGAAGCCGAACGCCGGCAGGCCGAGCATCGCCGCGGCCTCGCCGCGCAGGCCCTGCAGCCAGGGCGCCGCGCGTTCGCTCCACTGCTGGAGATCCTCCAGGCCGGCGCCGCGCATGCCCTGCAGCAGTCCATGGAAGGGATCGCCCTGCACGCCCAGCGCCTGCTTCCAGGCCTCGGCCACGTCGCGCGCGGTGTGCTCGCGGCCGGCGAAGCGCGCGGCCACCTGCTGCATCAGCGCGTACCAGTCGCTGGCCTGGCGGTTGGCGTGCCCCAGCGCCTGCGCGAAGCCGTCCGCCGGCGCCGCCTGCCGGGTCCAGGCGTCCATCGCGTCGCGCCAGCCCTGCAGGCCGGCATCCGCGCCGGCGCCGGGTACCGCGGCGCGCATCGCCTCCGCCCACGCGCCCCAGTACCGCTGCGCCAGCGCCTCGAATTCGTTGGAACCGTGTGCCATGCCAATCCTCCGTTGCGGCGATGCTAGCAACGCGAAGGTGGCACCGCCATCGCAACAATCAGGGCTTGGGGATGCGCAGGGTCTTGCTGATCATCAACGAGCCGGAGAGCGCGTATGCCAGCACCAGCGGATGCAGCTGCCACGGGCCGAGGTGGAGCACGCCCAGCCACAGCGACGGCCCGATGGCGCCGCTCCACGCCGCGGCCGCCAGCAACCCGACGATCACCACGCTGGTGGGGATCGGCGTGCCCTCGAAATAGCGGACCTTTCCTTCGTCGCCGGACAGCTGCTCGGCGGTGACGTTGTAGCGCGCCAGCCGGCTGACGCCGCAGCCGACGAAGTAGCTCAGCACCACCCAGTCCCAGCCGCCCTGCAGGCCGCAGGCGTAGCCCAGCGCCGCCGGCGCCACCCCGAAGCTGATCACGTCGGCCAGCGAGTCCAGCTCGCGGCCCAGCGTGCTGGCCACCTTGCGCCAGCGCGCCACGCGGCCGTCCAGCGCATCGAAGACGAACGCCAGCGGGATCAGCGCCATGCCGACCAGCAGGTCGCGCACGCCGCCCTCCTGCAGGAAGCGCATCGCCGCGAAGATGGCGCCGGTGCCGCAGAACGCGTTGGCCAGGGTGAACCAGTCGGCGAGATGGAACTCCCGCAGCATCGAGAAATGGCGCTGTTTCATCGGCGGCTCCCGCGGGCAGGGACACCAGCGTGCCAAAGCAGGCGTGAAGCCCGCAACCTCGGGCCGGTCCTGTTAGCGTAATGGCCCCCACTCCATCGGTTGCCTCCATGAGCGACACCTTCCTGCAGGGCCGCACCGCGCTGGTCACCGGCAGCACCTCGGGCATCGGGCTGGCCATCGCCAGGGGGCTGGCGGCCGCCGGCGCCCGGGTCGCCATCAACGGCCTGGGCAGCGAGGCGCAGATCGCCGGCGCCATCGCGGAGGTCGACGCCGCCGGCCCGGCGTCCACCCGGCATTTCGGCGCCGACCTGCGCGATCCCGCCGCGATCGAAGCGATGATGGCCGGACTGGCCGCGTGGTCGGACGGCGGGGTCGACATCCTGGTCAACAACGCCGGCATCCAGCATGCCGTGCCGCTGCACGAGATGCCGGTGGCGAAGTGGAACGACATCATCGCCATCAACCTCTCCGCGGCCTTCCACACCATGCGCGCGGCGCTGCCGGCGATGGCGGCGCGCGGCTACGGCCGGGTGGTCAACATCGCCTCGGTGCACGGCCTGGTCGCGTCCAGGGACAAGGCGCCGTACGTGGCCAGCAAGTTCGGCATCGTCGGGCTGAGCAAGGTGGCCGCGCTGGAACACGCCGCGCAGGGCAGCCGCGACTCCGGCGGCGTGACGGTGAACTGCATCTGCCCGGGCTGGGTGGAGACGCCGCTGATCGAGCCGCAGATCGAGGCGCGCACGCAGGGCGGCGGCCGCGACGACGGCGTGCGCGCGCTGCTGGCCGAGAAGCAGCCCAGCCTGCGCATGACCCTGCCGGACGAAATCGCCGCGCTGGCGGTGTTCCTGTGCCGCCGCGAAGCGCACAACATCACCGGCACCGCCCTGCCGGTGGACGGAGGCTGGACCGCGCAGTGACGCGGCGCGGTGGCGAATTTTCCGCCACCCCCGTTGACAGCCCGCCCCGCCTCCGCGGCGGGCGGTTATCCACACCCTTATACGACGTCCATCCACAGCGCCTGTGGACAACCGCCGCGCGGATCAGAGCGTGGCGGCGTCGATCACGAAGCGGTACTTGACGTCGCTGCGGAGCATCCGCTCGTACGCGTCCTCGATGTCCTGCGCGCGGATCGTCTCGATGTCGGCCACGATGCCGTGCTCGGCGCAGAAGTCCAGCATCTCCTGGGTCTCTGCGATGCCGCCGATCAGCGAGCCGGCGATCGACTTGCGGCCGAAGATCAGGCCCATGACCGCCGGGCTGGGGTGCGGCGTGGCCGGCGCGCCGACCAGGCACAGGGTGCCGTCGCGCTTGAGCAGCGCGGTGAACGCGTCCAGGTCGTGCGGCGCGGCTACCGTGTCCAGGATGAAGTCGAAGCTGCCGGCGTGCGCGGCCATCTCGTCCGGGCTGCGCGACACCACCACGTCGTCCGCGCCCAGCCGCCGCGCCTCGTCGCGCTTGCCCTCGCTGGTGGTGAAGGCCACCACCGTGGCGCCCATCGCATGCGCCAGCTTGATGCCCATGTGCCCCAGCCCGCCGATGCCGACGATGCCCACCTTCTTGCCTGGGCCTGCGCCCCAGTGGCGCAGCGGCGAATAGGTGGTGATGCCGGCGCACAGCAGCGGGGCGACCGCGGCCAGCTGGTCGTGCGGGTGGCGCACGCGCAGCACGAAGTCCTGGTCGACCACGATGCGCTGCGAATAGCCGCCGAGGGTGTGGCCGGGTGCGTCCGCGGTCGGGCCGTTGTAGGTGCCCACCATGCCGGTGCGGCAGTACTGCTCCAGCCCGTCGTTGCAGGCCTCGCAGCGCCCGCAGCTGCCCACCATGCAGCCGACGCCCACGGTGTCGCCGACCTTGAAGCCGGTCACCTCGCCACCGACCGCGCTGACCTGGCCGACGATCTCGTGGCCCGGCACGCAGGGATACCGGGTGCCCGGCCACTCCGAGCGGACGGTGTGCAGGTCGGAGTGGCAGACGCCGCAGTAGGCGATCTCGATCTGCACGTCGCGCGGCCCCGGCGCGCGGCGCGCGATCTCCATCGGGACCACCGGCTGGTCGGCGGCGTGGGCGCCGTAGGCTTTCACGGTCATGGCGGGCTCCTTGCAGGGGAAAGCGCGGCAGTATGCGCCGATCCGGCGGTCCGCCCCGTTGCCGCGCGCGAACGCAGCGTTGCGCCGGCTCCCCGTATGCTTGCCGCGGGCCGACCCTGCGGAGACCATGCGATGCGGGTGCAACGATGACACCACCGCCGGACGGCGCGCGCCCGCGCATCCCCCGCGCGATCTGGACCCTGGGCTTCGTCAGCCTGTTCACCGACGTGGGCTCGGAGATGGTCCACGGCCTGCTGCCGGTGCTGCTGGCCGGCGGACTGGGCGCCAGCGCGCTGGCGATCGGCCTGATCGAGGGCACGGCCGAAGCGCTCGTGCTGGTGACCAAGGTGTTCTCCGGCTACCTCAGCGACGCCCTGGGCCGGCGCAAGCCGCTGGTGCTGCTGGGCTACGGCCTGGCCGCGGCGGTCAAGCCGCTGTTCCCGCTGGCGGACTCGGTGGCCACCGTCACCACCGCGCGCCTGCTGGACCGCTTCGGCAAGGGCATCCGCGGCGCCCCGCGCGACGCGCTGGTGGGCGACCTGGCGCCGCCGGCGATCCGCGGCGCCAGCTTCGGCCTGCGCCAGTCCATGGACACCGTGGGCGCGGTGCTCGGGCCGGCGCTGGCGATCCTGCTGATGTGGCTGTACGCCGACGACATCCGCGCCGTGCTGTGGTTCGCGGTACTGCCGGGGCTGGTCGCGGTGGCGCTGCTGCTGCGGCTGCCGGAACCGGCCGACGGCCAGCGCCGGCCCGCGCGACTGCCGCTGTCGCGGGAGGGGCTGTCGCGCCTGGGCGCCTCCTTCTGGCGCCTGACCGCGCTGGGCGCGCTAGTCGCGCTGGCCCGGTTCAGCGAGGCCTTCCTGGTGCTGCGCGCCTCCGAGCGCGGGGTGCCGCTCACGTGGGTGCCGCTGGTGCTGGTGGTCATGAGCGTGGTGTATGCGGGCAGCGCGTACCCGGCGGGCAAGGCGTCGGACCGGCTGCCGCGCCACCTGGTGCTGGCGGCCGGCATGCTGGCGCTGGTGCTGGCGGACGTGGTGCTGGCGATGGCGCAGGGGCACCGGCTGCTGTTCCTGGGCGTCGGCCTGTGGGGGCTGCACATGGGCCTGAGCCAGGGGATCCTGGCCACCCTGATCGCGGACACCGTGCCGCCCGCCTATCGCGGCACCGGGTTCGGCGTGTTCAACCTGGTCTCGGGCCTCGGGCTGCTGGCGGCCAGCGTGGCGGCCGGCTGGCTGTGGGACGCGCACGGGCCGGCGGCGACGTTCCGGGCCGGCGCCGGCGTCGCCCTGCTGGCCACCCTGGCGGTGCCGCTGCTGTGCCGGCCACCCCGCGGCGAGGCGCGCTGACGCGCCGCGCCTGCTTGCCAGCGCGCGGCGCCGCCCGCACCATCGGCGGCCATGAGCGAACCCGCCGACGACGCGCGCCAGTTCCCGCGCCGCACCACGCCCACCTGGGAAGTCGAGCTGCTGATCTCCGGCGTGGCCGTGTTCGCCATGCTGCAGCTGCCCGGCTGGCTGGACGACCGCCTGTTCGCGCTGGTGCCGCGCCTGGGCGACGAGTGGCAGCCGCTGGCGAAGCTGGCCTACTTCTACGCCAAGAGCGCCGCCGTGGTGCTGGCGGCGACCTTCGCCCTGCACCTGCTGCTGCGCGCGCAGTGGATCGCGCTGGTCGGGACCCACTCGGTCTATCCGCAGGGCATCCGGCTGGAGGGGCTGCGGATGGGGCCGATCCAGCGCGCCATCGAGCAAGCGAACGCCGACAGCGCGACCGACGCGATCGAGCGCTCCGACAACCGGGCCAGCATCGTGTTCGCGATCGGGGTGAGCGTGGCGCTGATCCTGGCCACGGTCTGCATCGCCTTCTGCGGCGCCCTGCTGGTGGCGACGCTGCTCGCCCAGGCGGCCGGCTGGCGGATCGACCCCGCAGCCATGATGGCGGCGGTCTTCGGCCTGTTCATGCTGCCGTTCGCCGCAGCCTCCTGGCTGGACCATGCCCTGGGCGACCGCCTCCGGCCGGGCGGCATCGCGCATCGCGGGACCCGCGCCGTGCTGCGCGCCTACGCGCGGATCGGCATGGGGCGCCGCAACAACCGGATCGTCGCCATCCTGGCCAGCAACGGCGGCGAGCGGAAGATGATGGCGGTGGTGGTGGGCGCGATGCTGGCGGCGATCGTCGGCGTGGTCGCGACCTATGCCTTCATGCAGGACGACATCGGTCCGGGCAATTATTCGCAGTTCCCGGCGCTGGAGCGGCGCGCGGTCGATCCCGCCCATTACGACGACCAGCGCGACCCGGCGCGGGACACACCGGTGCCGTTCGTGCAGTCGATGGTGGCCACCGGCCCGTACCTGAAGCTCGTGGTGCCCTATCGCCCGAACCGCGACGAGGCCGCCATGCGCGCGGTATGCGCGGCGGGCGCGAACGGGCGCGGGGGGCAGGCGCTGGCCGCCGCGCGCCTGGCCTGCCTGCAGTCGCTGCACGGCGTGTTGCTGGACGGCAAGCCGCTCGCCGGCCTGCGCTACGAGGTGGCCAGCGATCCGCGCACCGGCCGCCCCGCGCTGCTGGCGATGATCGACGTGCGGCGGCTGGCCCCGGGGCGCCACGAGCTGCGCATCGCGCGGCCGCCGCGCGCCGCGCGCCCGCCGGACAAGGACGATCCGGACCCCGGCTTCGACACCATCGCGTTCTGGCGCTGAGCCGGCGCGGGGACCGGCATAAAATCGGCGGGTGACCGCCCCGCCGCGCAAGATCATCCACGTCGACATGGACGCGTTCTACGCGTCGGTGGAGCAGCGCGACGACCCCGCCCTGCGCGGGCGGCCGGTGGTGGTGGCATGGAAGGGCGCGCGCTCGGTGGTGTGCGCGGCCAGCTACGAGGCCCGCGTGTTCGGCGTGCGCTCGGCGATGCCGGCGCTGCGCGCGGAGCGGCTGTGCCCGCAGGCGGTGTTCGTGCCGCCGGATTTCGTCCGCTACAAGGCGGTGTCGAAGCAGGTGCGCGGGATCTTCGAGCGCTACGCCGACCGCATCGAGCCGCTGTCGCTGGACGAAGCCTACCTCGACGTCACCGCGCCCAGGCGCGACCTCGGCAGCGCCACCGCCATCGCCATCGAGATCCGCGATGCGATCCGCGACGAGACCCGGCTCACCGCCTCCGCCGGCATCGCGCCCAACAAGTTCCTGGCCAAGATCGCCAGCGACTGGAACAAGCCGGATGGCCAGTTCGTGCTCAAGCCGGCGATGGTCGGGGCGTTCCTGGCGCCGCTGGCGGTCGGGAAGCTACCGGGCGTGGGCAAGGTGATGGAGGCGAAGCTGGACGCGCTGGGCATCGCCACCTGCGCCGACCTGCGCGCCTTCGGAGCCGCGCCGCTGGGGGCGCGCTTCGGTCGCTGGGGCCGGCGGCTGCACGAGCTGTCGCTGGGCATCGACGACCGCGAGGTGCAGACCGCGCGCCCGACCCTGCAGGTGTCCAGCGAGGACACCTTCGCCAGCGACCTGCCGCTGGACGCCCTAGAACCGCACATCCGCCGGCTGGCCGCCAGCGCCTGGGCCGGCTACCTGCGCGAACGAGCGCAGCACCCGGACCGGGTGGCCCGCACCGTGGTGCTCAAGCTCAAGACCGCCGACTTCCGCACCCTGACCCGCAGCCTCACCGCGGCGGACCCGCCGACCTCGGAGCAGGCGCTGGCCGACGTCGCCTGCGCACTGCGGGCCCGCGTGGCCCTGCCCGCGGGCACCCGCTACCGGCTGGCCGGCGTGGGCCTGTCCGGCTTCGCCGAACCCGACGGCAGCCGCGCCCAGGACGACCTGTTCGCCTGAGCCCGGCGCGCCGGCGTCAGGGCAGCGTGCCGGCCACCACCGGCAGGCTGATGAAGCTGGCCTGCTCCGGCGTCGCCCAGATCCGCTGGGTCGCCTTGCGGTAATCGCCGGGCTGGGCGAAGAAGATGTTGTCGACGAAGGTCTGCGGGTTGCGGTCGTACAGCGGGAACAGGCTGGACTGCACCTGCACCATCAGCCGGTGCCCCGGCTTCAGCACGTGGTTCACGTTGGGCAGGTCGAAGGTGTAGGCCAGCGGCGCGCCGGCCTGCAGCGCCTGCGGTTTGCCGAAGCCCTCGCGGTAGCGGCCGCGGAAGATGGTCAGCGCGATCGGCAGCTGGTAGCCCGCCATCTTCGGGTCGTCCTGGTACTGGTCGGGATAGACGTCGATCAGCTTCACCACCCAGTCGCTGTCGCTGCCCGAGGTGGAGGCGAACAGGTGCGCGACCGGGGTGCCGGCCAGCGCCAGCGGCGCGGCGAGCGGCGCGCTGGTGTAGGTGAGCACGTCGGTGCGGCCGTCCACGAAGCGCTGGTCCTTCACCAGCCAGGTCGTCCAGGTCGGGCGGTCGCCCATGTCCACCGGGCGCGGCACGAACGGCACCGGCTTGGCCGGATCGGAGACGTACTCGGCGTACTGCGCGCCGCCGGCCGCGGGTGCGGCGCCCAGGGTCTCGTCGGCACGCAGGTACAGCGGCACCGGCGCCCTGGCGCAGCCCTGCGCGCAGCTCTGCGGCCAGCGCTCGTAGCGGTCCCAGCGGTTGCTGCCGGCGTCGTACACCAGCACCGGCGGGGTCTTGGCGACCGGGGCGCCTGGCTTGAGGTACTGGTCGAAGAACGGCTTGAGCACGTCGCGCCGCCACTGCAGGGCGGTGTCGCCGTCGAAGCGCAGGTCGCCCAGGCTGCTGCCGTCGTAGTTGGCCTGGCTGTGCCGCCACGGGCCCATCACCAGGAAGTTGCGGGTGTTGTCGCTGTCCTTGGGCTCCAGCGCCGCCCAGGCGTGGTTGCCGCCGTACATGTCCTCCTGGTCCCACAGGCCCTGCTCCCACATCGTGGGCACCGTGATCGCCGGCAGCTTCGCCAGCAGCTTGTCCAGCGCCTGCTGCTGCCAGAAGGCGTCGTAGGCCGGGTGCTGGCTGACCTTGTGCCAGGCCGGGATCTGTTCCAGCCCGGCCGCCTTCGCATAGGCCCCGACCGAGCCGGCGCGCAGGAAGTTGGTGTAATCGTCGTTGGTTTCGCGCGGGATCTGGGCGCCCTTGCCGCGCGCCGTCATCTGCCCGGCGAAGTAGCCCAGGTTGACCTGCCGGTAGGCGCCGTTCTGGAACCAGTCGTCGCCGATCCAGCCGTCCACCATCGGGCTTTCGGGAGCCGCCACCTTCAGCGCCGGATGCGGGTCCAGCAGCGCCATCACCACGGTCAGGCCCTCGTAGGAGGAGCCGAGCATACCGACGCGGCCATTGCCCTCCGGCAGGTGCTTCACCAGCCAGTCGATGGTGTCCCAGGCATCGGTGCTGTGGTCGATGCCGGTCGTGTTCAGCGGCCCGCGCGGCGGCCGCGTCATCACGTACTCGCCCTCGGAGCCGTACTTGCCGCGGACATCCTGGAACACGCGGATGTAGCCGTCCTCCGCGAACACCGCATCGCCCTGCGGCAGCGCGTCGACCAAGCGGGTGGCATTGGGGATGCGTTCCGCTCGCCCGGCCGCGTTGTACGGCGTGCGGGTGAGAAGGATCGGGGCGTCTTGGGCGCCCTTCGGGATCATGATGACGGTGTAGAGCTTCACGCCGTCGCGCATCGGGATCATCACCACGCGCTTGGTGAAGTCGCGCTGCGGTTCCGGCGCCTTGAACGCCTTCCCGGTGATGTCCGGCGTCATCGGCTTGACCTGGGCCGCGGCCGGCGCGGCGGCGCCGCCGAACGCCAGTCCCGTGGCCAGGGCCACCGCCATCGTCCATCCGTTGCTGCGCATCGTGTTGGTCCCCCTTTGGAAGCCGGACGAGTCTGCCACGGTGGCAGCCGGCGGTCTGCGTGCCGGTCTGCACTTCGCGGGCGCGCGCCGGTTCGCTACCCTAGGGGGATGCATGCAAGCGCCACCCGGCCCGCCGCCGGCCTCGACCGCCGCCAGACCAGGACGCTTGCGCTGTCCGCGGTGGGCGGCGCGCTGGAGTTCTACGACTTCGTGATCTTCGTGTTCTTCGCCGGCACGATGGGCGCGCTGTTCTTCCCGGCCGACATGCCGGCCTGGCTCAGGCAGGTGCAGACCTTCGGCATCTTCGCCGCGGGTTACCTGGCGCGGCCCCTGGGCGGGGTGGTGCTGGCGCACTTCGGCGACCTGCTGGGCCGCAAGCGGATGTTCATGCTGAGCATCCTGCTGATGGCGATCCCCACGCTGCTGATGGGGCTGCTGCCGACGTACGCGCAGGTCGGCGCGCTGGCGCCGCTGCTGCTGCTCCTGCTGCGGATCCTGCAGGGCGCGGCGATCGGCGGCGAGGCCCCCGGCGCGTGGGTGTTCGTCAGCGAACACGCCGGCGAGCGCCACCGCAACCTGGCCTGCGGCGCGCTGTCGGCCGGGCTGTGCGCCGGCATCCTGCTGGGGTCGCTGGTGGCGCGGGCGATGGACGCGACGTTCGACCAGGCCACGCTGCTGGCCTGGGGCTGGCGCCTGCCGTTCGTCGCGGGCGGGCTGTTCGGCCTGCTGGCGATGGTGCTGCGGCGGCAGCTGCACGAAACGCCGGTGTTCGCCGAGCTGCAGGCGCGGCGCGCGCTGTCGGCCGGGCTGCCGCTGGCCTCGGTGCTGCGCGGGCACCGCGGCGCGGTGTGGCTGGCGATGCTGCTGACCTGGCTGCTGACCGCCGCGGTGGTGGTCACCCTGCTGATGATGCCCACCCTGCTGCAGGGCATGGGCGTGGCGCGCGGCGATGCGCTGGCCGGCAACAGCTGGGCGATCCTGGCCTGCGTCGTCGCCAACCCCGTTGCCGGCGCGCTGGCGGACCGCCACGGCGCCGGGCGGGTGCTGGCGCTGTGGAGCCTGCTGCTGGGCGGCGCGTTCGCGCTGTTCCACGCCACCGCGCTGGCGGGCGCGTATTCGCCGGCGCTGTACGCGCTGGCCGGCGCCGGCGTGGGCCTGACCGCGCTGGTGCCCGGCATCGCGGTGGGCGGGTTCCCGGCACCGGTCCGCTTCTCCGGGCTGTCGTTCGCCTACAACATGGCCTATGCGGTCGCCGGCGGCCTCACCCCGGTGCTGCTGAGCCTGGCGATCCGCCGCGACCCGGCGGCGCCGATGCACTACATGCTGGCCATGGCCGCGCTGGGCGTGGGCCTGGGCCTGTTCGTGCACGCGCGCCGGCAGGCGGCATCCGGATGACGGCGCCCCCGCCCGCCGGCGATCCCCGCCCGCAGCCCCCGGAGAAGCCGCTACCGCAGGAATGCTGCGAAAGCGGCTGCCCGGTGTGCGTCTACGATCTCTACGCCGAGGAGCTGGAGGCCTACCGGCAGGCGCTGGCCGCGTGGGAACTGCGCCACCCGCAACGCTGACGGCACCGTTCCTTCACCCACCGGCTGCTGCAATGGGCGTGGGTACCAGGGCAGGAGCGGCATGGACGGTCACGCAGGCTCGCGCAGGGTGGTGTACGCGGCGTTGGCGGGGAACGCCGCGATCGCGGTCACGAAGTTCGTTGCCGCCGGCTATACCGGCAGTTCGGCCATGCTCAGCGAGGGCGTGCATTCGCTGGTCGATACCGCCAACGAACTGCTGCTCCTGTACGGCCTGAAGCGCGCGGCGAAGCCGGCCGACGACAGCCATCCGTTCGGCTACGGCCGCGAGCTCTACTTCTGGAGCTTCATGGTGGCGCTGCTGGTGTTCGCGCTGGGGGCGCTGGCCTCGCTCTACCACGGCTACGAACAGCTGGTGGACCCCCGCCCGGTGCAGCGGCCCGGGATCAACTACGCGGTGCTGGCGGCCTCGTTCGTGTTCGAGGCCGGTTCGTCCTGGGTCGCCTTCCGCAGCTTCCGCGCCGCCAAGGGCCAGCTGGGCTACCTCGAGGCGTTCCGCCGCAGCAAGGACGCGATCACGCTGACGGTGCTGCTGGAGAACCTGGCCGCGCTGCTGGGCCTGGTCATCGCCGCCGCCGGCATCGCCGCCGCGCAGTGGCTGGAGATGCCGGTGCTGGACGGCGTGGCCTCGCTGCTCATCGGCCTCGTGCTGGCGGGGGCCTCGCTGCTGCTGGCCAGCGAGACCAAGGCGCTGCTGCTGGGCGAGTCGGCCCGCGCGCGGGTGGCGCAGGCGATCCGCGAGATCGCCGCCGCCGACCCGGCGATCCGCGCCGCCAACGGCGTGCTGACGGTGCAGATGGGCCCGGAGCAGGTGGTGGCCGCGCTGAGCGCCGAATTCGAGGATCGCCTGGCCACGGCCGAGATCGAGGCCGGCATCCGCCGGATCGAGGCCGCGGTGCGCGCGCGCCACCCGGAGGTCGGGTCGTTGTTCGTGAAGCCGCAGACGCCCGAAAGCTGGCGCCGGCAGGGACACGCCACCACAGATTTCAGAAGAAACGGCGAACACTGACCTGCAGCTGCACGTCCACCTGGCGGGGCGGCAGGCCTTCCAGCCGCCGCTGGCTGCGCACGCTGGCCACGCGCAGCCACTCGGCAGTGAGGCGCCACCGCGGGTCGGGCCGCCAGTTGAGCGCCACGGTCGCGGCATGGCCGTGTTCGCTCAGGGCGGTGGGCCGGCCGTCCGGAAGTTGGCGGATACGGAACGCGTCGATACGCGCCACCGGTTGCCACGCGGTCCCCGTGTCCCACGCGGCCAGCAGGTAGCCGGCGCTGAACCGACTGTCCAGGTAGAGCCCTGGCACCGGTTCGAAGGCGGTACTGCCGTCCATCGCCTGCGCCAGCAGGTCGACGTCGCGCCAGCGCGCCTGGCCGGCCAGGCTCCAGAAGCGGGTTCGCCAGGCGAACAACCGGCGACCGTCGACCAGCGTCGATGCCTCGGGGTCTCCCCGGTTGTCGTATCGCAGCAGTACCAGCTTGGTTCCGGACGCGCCCTCGCGGGCCGCGCCGGCGTACCAGCCGACCCGATGGTCGATCTCGAGCACGGGCCGGAATCGTACCGGCACCCGGGTCCTCGCCTGGGCGGCATAGGCATCGGGCTCCCTCACGCGGCCGCGCAGCCCGGAGGTGAGGTCGTCCAAGGCCCAGCCGCGCGCGGCGAGCAATTCCCCGGCCGGATCGTTGGCCCCGAACGCCGAGCCGAACGCACTCCACACCGCGGTTGCGCCGCGCCGCTCGATCCGCAGCTCCATGCCGACGCTGCGCAATTCCTCCCCCACCCAGCTGTTGATCGCGGAAGGCGCCAGCGTCCACGGGCTGGTCCACCCGACCGCGTCGTTCTCCAGCGAAACGGGCGGGAAGAAGGCGCCTACCTTGGCCGACCACCGCCAGCGGCTGGTGGACACGGGCCGGTACCGAAGGCTCGCGTCCAGCAGGTCGAGCGGCCGCTGCTGGTCCGTCTGCAGTTGGACGGTGGTCGAGGCTTGCCACTCCGGCGCCAGCTGCCACGTCCCGGCCACTGCGCCGGACACCGCTGCCGTCGTCCCGCCACCCCCGAAGCGAACCTTGCCCAGGCCGCCCTCGTTCCACCCCGCCCGGGCAGGCGCAGCGCCCACCCTGAGATCGAGGTAGCCCTGCCACGACAGCGCCTGCGCGTCGGCGCGGGCGCACGCCGTCGCGCCGGCGACCACCATCAAGCAGGCCGGCAGCGTGCCGCCGCGGGTCATGCGCGGGCTGCCTCGGGCCTGGGCCATCGGGACGCGGCCAGGAAGGCGTCGAACGCGGCCAACGGCATGGGCTCCGCGATCAGGTAACCCTGCGCGTGGTCACAACCGACGGCGGCGAGGAAATCCAGCGCGCGCGGATCATCCACGCCCTCGGCGGTCACCCGGTATCCGAGATGGTGGCCAAGTTCGACGATGGAACGCACGATCACCTGGTCCTCCCTCGACTGGCCGAGACGGGTCACGAAGGTGCGATCGATCTTCAGTTCGCGCACCGGCAACCGGCGCAGGTAGGAGAACGACGACTGCCCGACCCCGAAATCGTCGATCGACAGGTCGACCCCCAAGTCCGCCAGCCGGCGCAGCACCTCGATGGCGGCACTGGGCTTGCCCATGATCGCGCTCTCGGTGATTTCCAGCACCACGGCTCCGGGCCGCACCCCGTGGATGGCGAGGAGCTCGGCCACGCGCTGCGGCAACTCGCCGTCGTCCAGGTCGCGCGCGGACATGTTGAGCGAGAGGTGGAGCCCGAGTCCCCTGCCCTGCCACGCCGCAGCCTGCGCGATGCCGGCGGCCAAGACCCAGCGCGTCACCCGCCGGATGTTGCCGCTCTCCTCCGCCAGCGGGATGAAAGTGGCCGGTGGGACCAGGCCCAGGCGGGGGTGCCGCCAGCGAACCAGGCCCTCCGCGCTGTCGACCAGGCCACTGCGGAGGTTGAGCTTGGGCTGGAAATGCAGCTCGATGCCCTGGTCGCGGGCGATCGCCTCGCGCAGGTCCGCCATCAGCGAAAGGCGCTCCGGACGGTGGGGATCGGTCGCGGGGTCGTAGACGGCGACGCGGTCGTCGGTCCCGAGCGTCGAGAGCAACGCGACCTCGGCACGGCGCAGCAGCGGACCGGCACGCGTGCCGTGCGAAGGCGCCAGCGCGATCCCCACGGCGGGTCCCAGGTCCAGGGTAAGGTCCGCTTCACGGTACGATTCAGACAGCGCCTCCACGATCCGGAATGCCGCGGCCACCGCCGCCTGGCGCGTGGCGCCCGGGAGGAATACCGAGAATTGGCCGTCGGTGGCGCGCGCCATCGCGCCCCCGCCCACCGGCTCCCGCAGCCGTTGCGCGGCCTGCTGCATCACCCGGTCGGACACCTCGTGCCCCAGGGTCTTGATGATCTCGGGCAGGTGGCCCAGGCCGACCATGAGCAGCGCCGACGGCAGGCCCGGCTGGGTGGCCAGCGCCTCGTCCACCAGCGTTTCCGCGGCGGTCCGGTTGCGCAGGCCCGTCAGCTGGTCGTGGCCGGACTGATAGAGGATCCTGGCTTCGCGCTCGCGGATGGACTGGGCCATGGTGGCGAATGCCGCCGCCAGTTCCCCCAGTTCGTCGCGCTGCCGCACTCCGCGACCGGTCGCTTCCCCCGCCAAGCCGTAGTCGCCGGCCGCGATCCGGCGCGCGGCCGCGGCCAGCCGCTCCACCGGGCGGGAAACACCGCGCGCGATCAGCCACGCGGCGAGCAGGCCCGCCAGCAACCCACCCAGGCTCAGTGCCGCCCAAGCCTTGGCGACCGAGCGATAGGGGCGCAAGGCGGCATCCACGGAATATCCCAGCAGCGCCGCCACCGGCGGGCTGTGCTCGGAACGCTCCAACCACACCCCCTGCACCACGTACTCGCGCCCATCCAGGGCCAGGCTCCGCGGCTGCGTGGGCAGGCGCGCTCCCGCCGGCAATACCCCTTCCAGCATGGCCGTGGACTCGCCGCCGTGCGCGAGCAGGCTCCAGTGGCCATCGCGGTCCTGCCCGGCCAGCTCCACCTGCTTGGGGAGGGTGGACTGGCGTTGCAACTGGGCCAGGAGGCGATCGTCCACCGGAATCGCCGCGGCGATGAAGCCGACCAGGTCGGGCGCGAACACCGGCACGACCACCATCCAGCTGGCGCCCTCCCGTCCCGCCACCACCGCGGACGCCGGGCGTTCCAACGCCCGCTCGGTCAGGTCGGGATACGGGAAGGGGCTATCCGCCGGATAGTCGCCGCGGGTGTCGACCTGCACTGTCCCCGCAACGTCGATCGCCATCATCCGGCGCGCGCCGACCCGGCGACCGTGGTTCTGCAAGGCCGACATCAGGGTCTGCTGGTCGCGCTGTGCGAACGAGGACCGCAGCGCATAGTCCATCGCCAGCAGGTTCACGCTGTCCGCGACCCGGGCCGAGACGTCGTCGAGCTGGCGAACGAAAGCGGACGAAGCCACCTGCAGCTGCCGCTCGCCCTCGCGGATGAGCTCGGCGCGCGCGACCCGATAGAGCATCAGCGCGGTGGCGCCCTGCACGACCACGAGCGTGGCGACGAAGAGCGAAGCGAGGCGGAACCGGAAGCCCATGCGGCGGCTCAGTAGTGGACGCGCTCGCGATCCACGCGCCGGCGCGGATCCGGCAGCAGCACCAGGGCAAGGTCGATCGATGTCGCCTTCGGCCCCACCGACACGACCTGCCTCGGTACCGGCTTGCCGGGACGCAAGCGGGGCTGCCACGCGCGCACCTCGTAGTCGCCCGGCGGCAAGTCGGCGAACGCCACCCTGCCCGTGGCCGGCGTTTGCGCGACCCGCGGCGCATCGGTCACGTAGATGTAGGCGATCATCGGATCGTGGATGTTGCAGCCCACCGCGATGACCCCGTCCCTGTCCAGCTGGAGCGGAGGTGAACTTTGTCCGGGCCCCAGCACGAAGTCGAATGCGCGCACCGGCGAGAAGGAATAGACGTGGTGGTAGGTGCGGTCGCTGTTGCGGAAGACGATGGCATCACCGGGGCGGGCGGCCTGCAGGTAGGGGAGGAACGTCAGCTTCCGCTGGTCCACGGTCCGCTGGACGGGAGCCGCCTGCGCGGGTTCACCCTGCCCCGAGCGCGCCCGGACCGTCACGACCGCGTCGGCAACCGGTTGGCCGGCCGCATCGAGCGTCCTTACCACCAGTTCGCCGGCGTACCCCAGCCCCGGGAGCATGGCCAACAAACACGCCAGAATCGCCCTGCGTTCCATTCCGCCCCCGACGCGCTGCCTGTGCGGCGAGACTAGCACTCCAGCCACCTGCCGATGCACCGGGCATATCCCTAGCTTGGGGACGCGTCGTCCGGCTGATCGCCGCCCAGCGAGGAGGGCGGCCCGACCGCGGCGTTCCGATGCGCTTGTTCGCGGCGTTCGTTCGTCGCTAGGCGGCATCCGCCGAGCCGACGCGGCGGGTCTGCGCGCGCGTCCGCTCGCCGGCGCCGCACCCATCGGGCTAGACTCGTTGCGAGCGTCCATGCGGGAGTCCGGATTTGCGCCCAAGCGCCACGTTCGTTCACAACCTCGGGTTCGCGCTTGCGGCGGCGCTGGTTGCGGCCCTTGCCTACCTGGGCATGCGCAGCTCCGAAGCGGTCCTGGCGAACAACGACGACGTCCGGCGCAGCCTGGAGGTGGTGGCCGCGGTGAAGAGCGTCCGCTCCTCTCTGCTGGACGTGGAGACCGGCGCGCGCGGGTTCGTCCTTATGGGCCGCGAGGAGTACCTCGACCCGTTCCGCGCCGGCATGGCCCAGTGGCACCGCGACTATCGGCAGCTCGCCGGCCTGCTGCACGGCCGTGAACCATCGCGCGACGCCTGGCTCGCGGACCTACGTGCCACCATCGAGGCGCGCGTGGCGCTGTCCGAGCAGGCGATCGCCGCGCGACGGTCCGGCGGACTGGATGCCGCGCTGGCGCACACCGGGCGGGGTGGGAAGCAGGCCATGGATCACATACGCTCATTGCTCGACGAACTGGAGCGTGAGGAGCGCCGCCGCCTCGCGACGGGCCGCGCTGGCGTCGAACGGCTGTACTCGCGGACCCGGCGCGACTTGCTGCTGGGCGGCGGCGTTGTGGGCCTGCTGCTGCTTGCCACGTTCGTGGCCATCAACCTCAACCTGGGCACCCGGCGACGGCTCGCAGAACGGGCCAGTGCCGGCGAGGCGCGCATGCGGGCCCAGCGCGCCTTCCTGCGGGCGGTGGTGGATGCCGACGAAAACCTCATTTACGTGCGGCGTGCGGATGGCACGTTCGATCTGTGCAATGCCGCGTTTGCCGCCGTCTTCGGACTGCAACCCGACCAGCTGGAGGGCCGGCCGGCCGGCGCGTTGGCGGCGCGGGCGGCGCAACTGTTCCAGGGCGACGAGGAAGTGGCCCACGGCCAGCGTCCGGGCGGGACCGTTGAGCTGGCGCTGGTCGACGCCGCGGGCGCTGAACGCTGGTTCCAGGTGGCCAAGCGGGCGATGCCCGCGAGCGGCGCCGAGCCCAAGGTGCTTACCGTGGCGCAGGACGTCTCCGCGCGGCGCCATGTGGAGAAGCTGAAGGAGGAATTCGTGGCCACCGTGAGCCACGAGTTGCGCACCCCGCTGACCTCCATCCGCGGCGCTCTTGGCATGCTCGTGGCGGGACTGGCAGGCGAGCTGGGAGCCGACGCCCGTTCTCTCTTGGAGATTGCGCACAACAGCACCGAACGGCTGGTACGGTTGATCAACGACCTGCTTGACATCGAGAAGCTGGAATCCGGCCGTCTCTCGCTGCGCATGGAACCGCTATCGCTTCGGCAGGTGCTGGAACAGGCGGTGGCCCAAAACGCCGCTTACGCACGCGAGTTCGGGGTGTCGATCGAGGCCCGCCTGCCTCCCGCCGATGCCTGGGTGCGCGGCGATCCCGACCGGCTGGCGCAGGTGCTGGCCAACCTGCTCTCCAACGCCGTCAAGCACTCGCCTACCGGGGGAGTGGTCGAGCTCCGGGCCCAGCGTGCGGGCGGCATGCTGGAGATCGGCGTGCGGGACCATGGCGCAGGCATCCCCGAGGACTTCCGGTCCCGGGTCTTCGAGCGATTTTCCCAGGCCGACGGATCCGACGTGCGCAGGCGCGGGGGCACCGGGCTGGGCTTGGCGATCACCCGCACGCTGGTGGAGCAGCACGGCGGCACGATCGGGTTCGAAACCTCCGAGGGGGGCGGCACGCGCTTCCACGTGCGGTTGCCTGCCATCCAGGGACCGCTCCCCGCCGTGGCCGTCCCGAGCGTCGACACGGGACCCGCCAAGCGGCTGGTGCTGGTGCTCGACGACGATCCGGAGTCGGCCTCCCAGCTGGGCACTATCCTGCAGTCGACCGGTTTCCGCGTGGCGACGTGCGGCACCACCGCTGGAGCACGCGCCTTGCTTGCGACCGAGCCCGTTTCCGCGCTGGCGGTGAGCCTGGCACTGCGTCGAGAGGCACCGCTTGCCTTCATCGGCGCACTGCGCGGCATGCCCGAATACCGCCACCTGCCGGTCCTGGGCGTGGGCGTGCGCCCCGCGGGGGAAGACGATGCGGCAACCCTGGCAGGCGGCGCCATCGGCATCGGCGACTGGCTGAGCAAGCCGTTCGACGCCGACCGCGTGGTGGCCTCCGTGCGCGCATGCCTGGACCCGCGCGACGGCCGGCCGCGCGTCCTGCACGTGGAGGACGACGCCGACCTGCGGGCGCTGCTGGCGGGATTGCTGGAAGCCGAGCCACTGTCGCTGCATGGCGCGGGCAGCCTGGCCGAGGCCCGCGCTGCGCTGGCCGCCCGGCACCATGAGCTGGTGGTGCTGGACCTGATGCTGCCCGATGGCGACGGGAGCGAGCTGCTCCCCGCGCTGGCGGCGGCGCGCCCACCCACCCGCGTGATCATCTTTTCGGCCCGGGACAAGTCGCTCCCCGAGAGCGAGACGATCCTCGGCAGCCTGGTGAAGTCGCGCCACGACGGCCCGCAACTGGCCGACCTCATCCACAGCCAGCTTGCGCACTGGCCGCCGCCGCAGGGAGACGCCCCATGACCGACGCCGCACCCGCGCCCGGCATTCTGCTGATCGAGGACGACGAGCACATCGCGTTCATCCTGCGCTTCCTGCTCGAGCGCAGCGGTTTCGAGGTGGAACTGGCGTCCGACGGGCGGCAGGCGGTGGCACGGCTGGAGTCGCCCCCGCCGGCGCTGGTGCTCATGGACATCATGTTGCCCTACCACGACGGGCTGGAGATCCTGGCGAGGCTGCGCAACCAGCCAGCGTGGGGCGAAGTGCCGGTCCTCATGCTCACGGCCAAGGCGCGCGAAGGCGACATCGTGCGCGCGCTCGACCTGGGCGCGGACGACTACGTGACAAAGCCCTTCCAGCCCGAGGAAGTGCTGGCGCGCGTCAGGCGCGCCTTGCGCCGCCCGGGTTGACGGCATGCCGGCGACGACCTGGTTCGCGTCGATGACGCCGGTCATGCAGGTGGCCGCGGTGGTGGCATGCGTGCTGGGGCTCGCTTCGGCGCTGGTCGCCGTGCAGGTCCTGCTGCTCGCCCAGACGGGCAGCAGGCGCGCGGCCCGCCGCGCCCGGATGGAGTCGACCTGGCGTCCGTGGGTGGTCGCCGCCGGCCTGGAGGCCAACGACGCCCGGGGCAACGCCGGCGGCCTGCCGCACCCCCCACGCTCCCGCCAGGAGTTCGCATGGTTCCTGCAGCTGTGGAACCAGCTGCAGTCCCACCTGCGCGGCACGGCGCATGCCCGGCTGACCGGGCTGCTCGTCGAACTCGGTTTCGATCGACGCGCGCTTGGCCTGCTGTCCGCGGGCGATCTGCGCGAGCAGCTCATCGCGCTGGCGACGCTGAGGCACCTTGCCGATCCCCGGCACTGGACGCAGCTGGAAGCCCTGCTGCACGCCCGCAGCGCAATCGTCTCGCTGGCCGCGGCCGAGGCGATGGTGGCCATCGATGCGACGCGGGCGATCGCAACCATCGTCCCGCTCGCCCTGCAGCGGCGGGACTGGTCGCTCAACCGGCTGGACTTCGCCTGCCGGCAGGCAGGTGCCGATGCAGTGACGCCGGTGCTCGTGCAGCTGCTCGCGGTTCCGGCACCGCCGTGGGCGCGGGCCCGCCTGCTGGAGTTGCTGCGGCACGGCGATGCCCTGGCGCTGGCGGGCTGGGCCCGCGGCTCGCTCGATGCGCGGGAAGGTGGAGACGCCGGCGCGTCCGACGACCTCGAGCGGATCGCCGCCCTCCACGTGCTCGGGCGGCTTCGCTCGGGCGAGGACCGCCCCCGCATCTCCCGCGCGCTCCACGCGTCCGCGCCCGCGGAACGCCTGGCGGCGCTGCATGCACTCTGCCAGCAGGCCATGCCCGGCGACGCGGAACAGTTGGAGGCATTGCTGGCCGATCGCGACTGGGCCGTGCGGCAGGCCGCGGCGGACGGCTTGGTCTCGCTGCCCGGCCTGCCGCCCGGGATGCTGGGGTCGATGCTCGACCGGATCGAAGACCGTTACGGGCGCGAGGCGTTGGCGCGCGCGCTCGCGGAGCGCGCCGCATGAGCCTGCGCGATCCTTCCTGGTGGCTGCAGGTCGGGTTCATCGGCTATTTCGTCGCGCTCAACGGCGGCTACCTGGTGCTCAACCTGCTGTCCATGCTCAGCCTGCGCCGCTACATGAACCGGCGCGGCGGCGAAGGCGACCCACGGTACCTGGGGGTCGAGCCGCCGGTGTCGCTGCTGGTGCCTGCCTACAACGAAGAGGCGACCATCCGCACGTCGGTGCGCTCGATGCTGCAGCTGCAATATCCCGAGTTCGAGTTGGTGGTGGTGAACGACGGCTCGGGCGACGACACGCTGCGCATGCTGGTCGAGGAATTCGACCTCGTGCCGCATCCGGAGCCGATCCGGCGCACGCTGCCGCACGCGGATGTGCGGGGCGTGTACCGGTCGAGGAAGCACGCGAACCTCCGGGTAGTGGACAAAGCCAACGGGGGCAAGGCGGATGCCCTGAACGCCGGCATAAACGCCGCGCGCAACAGCCTGTTTTGCGCGGTGGACGCCGATTCCATCCTGCAGCGGGACAGCCTGCTCCGGGTGGTCCAACCGTTCCTCGACGACGAACGAACGATCGCCGCGGGCGGCACCGTCCGGATCGCCAACGGGTCACGCGTGCGAGGAGGCTTCCTGGAGGCGGCTGGCATACCCCGCGGATGGCTTGCCCGCTTCCAGATCGTGGAATACCTGCGCGCCTTCCTGTTCGGCCGGTTGGGCTGGTCGCCCATGAACGCCGTGCTGATCATTTCCGGGGCATTCGGCCTGTTCGACCGCGCCCGCGTGATCGCGGCGGGCGGCTACCGCCACGACACCGTCGGCGAGGACATGGAACTCGTGGTGCGCCTGCACCGTTACCACCGCGAGCGCGGCATCCCGTACCGGATCCGCTACGTGCCCGATCCGATCTGCTGGACGGAAGCGCCGGAGGACGCCGGCACGCTGGGCCGCCAGCGCAGCCGCTGGCAGCGTGGCCTGTCCGAAAGCCTCGGTCGCCACGCCGGTTGGGCGCTGGGCAGGCACGGGGGCCCTCCGGGATGGCTGGCCTGGCCGTTCATGGCGCTCTTCGAGTGGCTGGGCCCGCTCGTGGAACTGGCGGGGTATGGCTTCATGCTGGCGGGCTTCGCCTTCGGGCTCGTCTCACCGCTGGCCCTGGTGGTGTTCCTGTCGGCGGCGATCGGCATGGGAATCATGCTGTCGGTGAACGGCCTGCTACTGGAGGCGCTGTCATTCCGCGTCTACGCGCGCAAGCGAGACATCCTGCTCCTGCTGGGTGTGGCGGTCCTGGAGAACTTCGGCTATCGCCAGGCCAATACCCTGTGGCGCTGCCGCGGCCTGTGGCAATGGGCTACCCGGCGCAAGCAGCGATGGGGCGCGATGAAGCGCAGCGGCCAGTGGGGCCAGGGTTGATCGGAAAAGAAAAGGCGGGCCTGAGCCCGCCTCTTCTGTGCGACCGGGGCAGTTGGCCTAGACCTCGCCGCCCTCGCCATCCTCGACCGCCTTCATCGACAGGCGGATGCGGCCCTGCTTGTCGACCTCGAGGACCTTGACCTTCACCAGGTCGCCTTCCTTCAGCTTGTCCGACACCTTCTCGACCCGCTCGTTGGAGATCTGCGAGACGTGGACCAGGCCGTCCTTGCCGGGGGCGATGGTCACGAAGGCGCCGAAGTCCATGATCTTGGCGACCTTGCCTTCGTAGATCCGGCCTGGCTCGACGTCCGAGGTGATCTGCTCGATGCGCGACTTGGCGGCCTGGCCGGCGGCGGCGTTGACCGAGGCGATGGTGATGGTGCCGTCGTCCTGGATGTCGATCTGGGTGCCGGTTTCCTTGGTGATCGCCTGGA
>CAMLJA010000002.1 GCA_946480065.1 uncultured Thermomonas sp.
AAGCCGGCGCAGCGGCCGGCCACCTGAGGCGGCGGGCCGCGCCGGCGCGGCTCAGCGCAGGTCGAAGCGGTCCAGCTCCATCACCTTGGTCCAGGCCGCGGCGAAGTCGTGCACCAGCCGGGCGTGACCGTCCACGCTGGCGTAGACCTCGGCCAGCGCCCGCAGCACCGCGTTGGCGCCGAACACCAGGTCGACCCGGCTGGCGGTCCAGCGGTCGGCGCCGGTGGCGCGGTCGCGGCCGGCGTAGCTGTCGCGGCCGGTGGGCCGCCATTCGGTGGCCATGTCCAGCAGGTTGACGAAGAAGTCGTTGCTGAGCACGCCGGGGCGGTCGGTGAACACGCCGTGGCGCGCGCCGCCGGCGTTGGCGCCCAGCACCCGCAGGCCGCCGACCAGCGCGGTCATCTCCGGCGCGGTGAGGGTGAGCTGCTGTGCCTTGTCGACCAGCAGGTGCTCGGCCGGGACCTCGGACGGACCCTTGAGGAAGTTGCGGAAGCCGTCGGCGTACGGCTCCATCACCGCGAACGATTCCACGTCGGTCTGCGCCTGCGAGGCGTCGGTGCGGCCGGGGCGGAACGGCAGCTCGACCGGCACGCCGGCATCGGCGGCGGCCTTCTCCACCGCGGCGTTGCCGGCCAGCACGATCAGGTCGGCCAGCGACACCCGCTTGCCGCCCTCGCGCTGGAACGCCGCCTGCACGCCTTCCAGCGCCTGCAGCACCCGCGCCAGCCGTTCCGGTTCGTTGGCCGCCCAGTCCTTCTGCGGCGCCAGCCGCACGCGCGCGCCGTTGGCGCCGCCGCGCTTGTCGCCGCCGCGGAAGCTGGAGGCCGAGGCCCAGGCCGCGAACACCAGGTCGCCGACCGGCACCCCGGCGGCCAGGATCCGCTGCTTCAGCGCGGCCACGTCCGCCGCGTCCACCAGCGGGTGGTCCGCCGCGGGCAGGGGGTCCTGCCAGACCAGTTCTTCCTTCGGCACCTCCGGCCCCAGGTAGCGCGCGCGCGGCCCCATGTCGCGGTGGGTGAGCTTGAACCACGCGCGGGCGAAGGCCTCGGCGAAGGCCTGGGGGTCCTCCAGGAAGCGCCGGGAAATCTTCTCGTACGCGGGATCGACGCGCAGCGACAGGTCGGTGGTCAGCATCCGCGGGCGGTGCTTCCTGGCCGGGTCGTGGGCGTCGGGGATGGTCGCCTCGGCGTCCTTGGCCACCCACTGCTGCGCGCCGGCCGGCGACTTCTCCAGTTCCCATTCGAAGCCGAACAGGTTCTCGAAGTAGTTGTTGCTCCACTGCACGGGGGTCCGGGTCCAGGTGACCTCCAGCCCGCTGGTGATGGTGTCGGCGCCCCGGCCGCTGCCGAAGCCGTTGGCCCAGCCCAGGCCCTGGTGCTCCAGGTCGGCCGCTTCCGGCTCGGGGCCCACGTGCTCGGCGGAGGCCGCGCCGTGGGTCTTGCCGAAGCTGTGGCCGCCGGCGATCAGGGCCACCGTCTCTTCGTCGTCCATCGCCATCCGCGCGAAGGTGTCGCGGATGTCCTTGGCCGCCGCGAGCGGGTCCGGCCTGCCGTCCGGGCCTTCCGGGTTCACGTAGATCAGGCCCATCTGCACCGCGGCCAGCGGGTTCTCCAGGTCGCGGGTGTGCGGCACCTGGCTGTCGTCGTCCTTCACCAGCACGCCGTGTTCGTCGGGCACGCCGGGCGAGCCGCGCGCGTAGCGCTCGTCCCCGCCCAGCCACTTGGCCTCGCGGCCCCAGTACACGTCCAGGTCCGGCTCCCAGGTGTCCTCGCGGCCGCCGGCGAAGCCGAAGGTGCGGAACCCCATCGACTCCAGCGCCACGTTGCCGGCCAGGATCATCAGGTCGGCCCAGGAGATCTTCTGGCCGTACTTGCGCTTGACCGGCCACAGCAGGCGGCGCGCCTTGTCCAGGCTCACGTTGTCCGGCCAGCTGTTGAGCGGGGCGAAGCGCTGCTGCCCGCGGCCGCCGCCGCCGCGGCCGTCGCCCACCCGGTAGGTCCCGGCGCTGTGCCAGGCCAGGCGCACCATCAGGCCGCCGTAGTGGCCGAAGTCGGCCGGCCACCAGTCCTGCGAATCGGTCATCAGCCGGCGCAGGTCGGCCTTCAGCGCGTGGTAGTCCAGCGAGTTGAACGCGGCCGCGTAGTCGAACCCGCCCAGCGGGTTGGAGCGTTCGGAATGCTGGGTCAGCAGGTCCAGCCGGAGCTGCCGCGGCCACCAGTCGCGGTTGCTGGTGCCGCCGCCCGCGGCGGCATGGAACGGGCACTTGGGTTCACTGGACATGGCGGCCTCCCGGCTGGCTGTGGTCCGCCCAATCTACGCCCGCCGCGCAGGAAGAAAAAAATCGAATGATTCGAAGCCATCGATAGCCCCGGGCTATCGAATTCGCCGCGCCCGGCCGCGTCAGGCCAACGCCTTCAGCCGGTACAGCGCCTCCAGCGCCTGCCTGGGCGTCAACGCGTCCGGATCCAGTGCCGCCAGCGCGTCCAGCGCCGCGGACGACGGCGAGAACAGCCCGAACTGCTGCGGCTGGTCCAGCGCGGGCGCGCCCATCGGCACCGTCGGGGCGTCGCGGTTCTGCGATTCCAGTTCGGCCAAGCGCGCGCGCGCCTGCTGCAGCGCCGGCTTCGGCAGGCCCGCCAGCGCCGCCACCTGCAGCCCGAAGCTGCGGTTGGCCGGCCCGGGGCGCACCGCGTGCATGAACACCAGCGTGTCGCCCCCGCTTTTGTCGCGATGTTCCACCGCGTCCAGGTGCAGGTTCGCGATGCCGCTGCCGGGCTCGGCCAGCGCGGTCAGCTCGAAGTAGTGGGTGGCGAACAGGGTGTAGCTGCGGTTCGCCGATGCCAGCTGGCGCGCCACCGCATCGGCCAATGCGAGGCCGTCGTAGGTGGAGGTGCCGCGGCCGATCTCGTCCATCAGCACCAGCGACTGCTCGGTGGCGTGGTGGAGGATGTAGGCGGTCTCGCTCATCTCCACCATGAAGGTGGACTGCCCGCGGGCGAGGTCGTCGCCGGCGCCGATGCGGGTCAGGATGCGGTCGATCGGCCCGATCTCCGCCCTCGAGGCCGGCACGAAGCTGCCGATGCAGGCCAGCAGCACGATCAGCGCGTTCTGGCGCATGAAGGTGGACTTGCCGCCCATGTTGGGGCCGGTGATGACGTACATCCGCGTGGCGTCGTCGAAGACGAGGTCGTTCGGCTCGAACGGCGCGTCGCGCAGCGCTTCCACCACCGGGTGGCGGCCGCGCTCGATGCGGATCCCGGGGTCGTCGCGCAGGACGGGCCGGTTCCAGTCCAGCGCTTGCGCGCGCTCGGCGAAGCCGGCCAGCACGTCCAGTTCGCTCAGTGCCAGCGCGCAGCGGCGCAGCGGCTCCAGCACCTCGTTCAGCCCGTCCAGCACGCCGTCGTAGAGCAGCTTCTCGCGCGCCAGCGAACGCTCGCGCGCCGACAGCACCTTGTCCTCGAAGCTTTTCAGTTCCTCGGTGATGTAGCGCTCCGCGCCGGTCAGGGTCTGGCGGCGGGTGTAGTGCACCGGCGCCCTGTCGCTCTGGCCCTTGCTGATCTCGATGAAATAGCCGTGGACGCGGTTGTAGCCGACCTTGAGGTTGGCGATGCCGGTGGCCTCGCGTTCGCGCGTTTCCAGATCGATCAGGAACTGGTCGGCGCTGGTGGACAGTTGGCGCAGCTCGTCGAGTTCGGCGTCGAAGCCTTCCGCGATCACGCCGCCGTCGCGCGCCAGCAGCGGCGGCTGGGCGACGATGGCGGCGCGCAGGTGGCGCGCGGTGGCCTCGTGCTCGCCCAGCTCGGCGTGCAGCGCCTGCAGCCGCGGGGAATCCAGCGGCGCCAGGATCGTGCGCACCGCCGGCAGCAGCGACAGGCCGTCGCGCAGGGTGGACAGGTCGCGCGGGCGCGCGCTGCGCAGGGCCACGCGCGAGAGGATCCGCTCCATGTCGCCGAGGCCGCGGAAGGCCTCGCGCAGCAGGTCGTCGGCGCGCGCGTCCAGCAGCGCCTGCACCGCGTGGTGGCGTTCGCCCAGCGTGCGGCGGTCGCGCAGTGGGCGGTGCAGCCAGCGCCGCAGCAGGCGGCCGCCCATCGGGGTGACGGTGCTGTCCAGCACGCCCAGCAGGGTGGCCTTCGCATCGCCATCCACGCGCGTGTCCAGCTCCAGGTGGCGGCGGGTGGCGGCGTTCATCGCGATCGCCTCGTCGCTGGTCTCGAGCGCGATCCCGCGCAGGTGCGGCAGCCGCTGCTTCTGGGTTTCCTCCACGTAGCCCAGCACCGCGGCGGCGGCGGCCACCGCCAGCGGGCGGTCGTCCAGGCCGAAGGCGGTGAGGTCGTGGACGCCGAAGAACTGCAGCAGCTGGCGGCGGCCGGAATCGGCGTCGAACAGCCATGGCGCGCGCCGGCGCAGCCCGCGCGATTCCAGTACGCAGGCGGGCCAGCCGTCCTCGTCGGGCACCAGCGTTTCCGCCGGCTGCAGGCGCGCCAGTTCGGCCTCCAACGCGTCCTCGCCGGCCACCTCGTTGGCGCGCAGGCGGCCGCTGGCGAGGTCCGCCCAGGCCAGCCCGTAGCCATGCTTTCCGCGCGCGACCGCCAGCAGCAGGGTGTCGCGGCGCTCGTCCAGCAGCGCCTCGTCGGTGACGGTGCCGGGGGTGACGATGCGCACCACCTTGCGTTCCACCAGGCCCTTGGACGCGGCCGGGTCGCCGATCTGCTCGCAGATGGCGACGGACTCGCCCAGCGCCACCAGCCGCGCCAGGTAGCCCTCGGCCGCGTGGTGCGGCACGCCCGCCATCGGGATCGGCTGCCCGGCGGAGCTGCCGCGCTGGGTCAGGGTGATGTCCAGCAGCCGCGCCGCCTTGCGGGCGTCGTCGTGGAACAGCTCGTAGAAATCGCCCATGCGGAAGAACAGCAGCACGTCCGGATGGTCCGCCTTGGCGGCGAAGTACTGCTTCATCAGCGGGGTGTGCTGGTCCTGGGACATCCGTGGCGGCGCGGCGGGTGGCCCGCTAGTGTGCCCGATCCGCGCCCGCCGGCGGACCCGCGCGGGCGGCCTCGGCGGCCGCGCGGGACTGTGCTAGCGTCCCGCCATGGCCGCCCGCGGCCTGCGCGCCAATCCCCCATGCGGCCGCGCTCCGTCCATGCCGCCGCGCCCGCCGCGGCGCCTTCGCCATCGCCGCTTCGCCACCGGGGGAATCCATGTCCAGCAAGCAACCGCAACCCAGGCTGTTGTCCGTCGCCGTGCTCGCCGCATTGGCCGCCATGCCCGCGGCGCCGGCCCTGGCGCAGGAGGCGCCGCCGGCGCAGCGCGAGGCCAAGACCCTGGACACGCTGGTGGTGACCGCGCAGAAGCGCGAGGAGGCGCTGCAGGACGTGCCGGTGGTGGTCACCGCGCTGTCCCGGGAGGCGCTGGACGACGCCGGCGTGCGCGACGTCAAGGACCTGCAGGTGCTGGTGCCGGGCCTGACCGTGACCAGCACCCAGAGCGAGGCGCTGACCACCGCGCGCATCCGCGGCATCGGCACGGTGGGCGACAACGTGGGGCTGGAATCGTCGGTGGGCGTGGTGATCGACGGCGTCTACCGCCCGCGCAACGGGGTGGGGTTCGGCGACCTCGGCGAGCTGGAGCGGATCGAGGTGCTGAAGGGCCCGCAGGGCACGCTGTTCGGCAAGAACACCTCGGCCGGCGTGATCAACGTGGTGACCCGGCGGCCGGGCTTCGAGCCGCAGGCCGAGGTCGAGCTGACCGCGGGCAACTACGGGTCGATGGGCGTCGCCGGCAGCCTGAACCTTCCGCTGGGCAAGGACGCGGCGTTCGCCATCTACGCCGCCCAGCGCGCGCGCGACGGCTTCCTGGACGTGCACACCGGCAACGGCCCGCGCACCGAGACCGACGACGGCAACCGCGACTTCGGCACCGCCCGCGCGCAGCTGCGCTGGGATGCCGCCGACAGCCTGACCCTGAACCTGGCGGCCGACGTGACCAACCGCACCGAGGACTGCTGCGCCGGCGTCACCATCATCCGCGGCCCGACCGCGGCGATCATCGACGCGCTGGCGCCCGATTCCGGCGTGGCCCCGGTGGCCGACCCCTACGCCCGCGAGGCCTGGAGCAACCGCAGCACCGCCCAGCACATCCGCGACCGCGGCCTGTCGCTGCAGGCGGACTGGACCACGCCGTGGTTCGGCGGCGCCACCCTGACCTCGATCACAGCCAGCCGCCAGTGGAGCTCGGCCAACGGCCTGGACTTCGACTTCAGCACCGCCGACCTGCTGTACCGCGAGCCCAGCGAGGCGGACAACTACAGCGCCTTCGACACCTTCAGCCAGGAGCTGCGGCTGGCGGGCGCCAGCGAGCGGGTGGACTGGCTGGTGGGGGCGTTCTATTCCGACGAGCGCCTGGACCGCAACGAGGGCTACCGGGTGGGCGCGGCCTACGAGCCCTACCTGTCGATCGCGATCCTGGGCCGGATCAACCCGGCGCTCGCGGCCAGCCCGACCGCGCCGCTGTTCCTCTCGCAGGCCTCCGGGCGGCCGTTCGGCAGCGTCTTCCTGGGCCATGCGGCGGCCGATACCTACCGCCAGCAGGCGCGCAGCCTGGCGCTGTTCACCAACGACACCTGGCACGTCACCGACGCCCTGGACCTCACCGCCGGCCTGCGCTGGACCCGCGACGACAAGTCGCTGGATTCGCGCTACTCCAACCCGAACGGCGGGCTGGGCTGCGGCGCGATGATGGCCAATCCCGCGCAGGTGGTGTCGGCGCTGGTAGCCCGCGGGCTGACCGTGGGGCAGGCCTCCGCGGCCGCGCCCACGGTGATCGGTTTCGCCTGCCTGCCGTGGGTCAACCCGCGCCACGACGGCCGCGCCACCGAACAGGACCTGGGCGACAGCGCGTGGTCGGGCACCGTGAAGGCGGCCTACCGGTGGAACCCGCACGTCATGACCTATGCGTCCGCCGCGCGCGGCTACAAGGGGGGCGGCTTCAACCTCGATCGCGTGCAATCGAACACCGGCCTGTCCGGCGGCACCAGCGGCATCACCCCGGTCGACGACACCTCGTTCCCGGCCGAGACAGTGGACAGCTACGAGCTGGGCGCCAAGACCAACTGGCTGGGCGGCAACCTGCTGCTCAACGCCACCCTGTTCCACCAGGCTTACAGCGACTTCCAGCTCAACAGCTTCCTGGGCACCAGCTTCGTGGTGCGCTCGATCCCCAGCGCGACCTCGCGCGGCCTGGATGCGGAGGCGCTGTTCCAGCGCGGCGGCCTGTTCCTGCAGGGCGGCGCCACCTACGCCGACACCCGTTACGGCGACGACCCGCTGCCCGACGCCGACCTGGCCCTGCTGCCGGGCAGCACCGCCAGCTTCGCCCCGCGCTGGTCGCTGACCGCGGCGATGGCGTACGAATTCGGGCTGGGCGACCTGCTGGCGCGGCTGCACCTGGGCGCCAAGCACATGACCGACTACAACACCGGCTCGGACCTGGACCCGGAGAAGCGCCAGCCCGGCTTCACCACGGTGGACGCGCGGATCAGCCTGGGCGGCCCGCGCCGCGACTGGACGGTGGAGCTGTGGGCGCAGAACCTCACCGACGCCGAGTACATGCAGGTGGCGTTCGACGCGCCGCTGCAGACCGGTTCCTGGAACGCCTTCCTCGGCCAGCCGCGCACTTGGGGCGTGACCCTGCGCTGGCGCTACTGAGCGGGGTGGGGTACAAGGCGGCAACCCCGCCGCCGAGCCGCCGATGATCGTCCCCACCGATGCCGAACTGGACGCGCTGGCCCAGGCCACGGGCCGGTGCCTGCTGGCCGCGCGGCAGATGCTGGTCACCGCCGAGAGCTGCACCGGCGGCTGGATCGCCAAGTGCATGACCGACGTGGCCGGGTCCTCGGGCTGGTTCGACTGCGGCCTGGCCGCCTACAGCTACGAGGCCAAGCAGGCGCTGCTGGGGGTGCGGCCGCAGACCCTGGAGACCCACGGCGCGGTGAGCCGCGAGACCGTGGTGGAGATGGTGAGCGGGGCGCTGGTGCATTCCGGCGCCAGCATCGCGGTGGCCGTCACCGGAATCGCCGGGCCGGGTGGCGGCACCGAGGACAAGCCGGTCGGCACCGTCTGGGTGGCGTGGAAGCGACGCGGCGGCTACCCGCGCGCCGAGCTGTTCCACTTCGAGGGCGACCGCGACGCCGTGCGCCGGCAGACCGTGGCCGCGGCCCTGCGCGGCCTGGAGCACCAGCTGGCCTGAGCCGCCCGGCGCGTGTTGACGGGGTGGGTCGTTAGTAGTATTACTACTAACCATGAGCCTGACCGATACCCAGCGCGCCATCCACGTGTTCATCGCCGAACGCATCGAGGCCGACGGCTTCGCCCCCTCGCAGGCGGAGATCGCCCGCGCCTTCGGCTTCAAGGGCGTGCGCGCCGCCCAGTACCACCTGGAGGCGCTGGAAGCCGCCGGGATCGTCGAGCGCAGCCCCGGCCGCGCGCGCAGCTTGCGCCTGCGGCAGGCGCCGGGCGGCCCGCAGCAGCTGCCGCTGCCCGCCGACGACGAGGTCCTGCACCTGCCGGTGCTGGGGCAGGTGGCGGCCGGCGCGCCGATCGGGGCGGACATCGGCTCCGAGCAGGTGGTGCTGATGGACCGCGCGTTCTTCTCCCCGGCGCCCGACTACCTGCTGCGGGTCAAGGGCGATTCCATGCGCGACGAGGGCATCTTCGACGGCGACCTGATCGGCGTGCACCGCACGTCCGAGGCCCGCAACGGCCAGGTGGTGATCGCCCGGATCGACGACGAGATCACCGTCAAGCTGCTCAAGGTGGGGCAGGGACGCATCCGGCTGCTGCCGCGCAACCCCGATTACGCGCCGATCGAGGTCCAGCCCGGCCAGGACTTCGCCATCGAGGGCCTCTACTGCGGCCTGGTGCGCCCCAATGCCTGACGCGCGGGAGTCCCAGCCGCGGACGCGGCATTCCCCGATCCCCGCGGGCGCCGCCGCGCGCCATCTTCACCCCGCGGACGGCGCCGTCGCAGCTTTTGCGAAGTGCCCCGCCTAACCTGCTCCCAGACCCGGATACGAACCTTTTGAGGACCAAGACGATGGACGAGAACAAGAAGCGTGCGCTGGCGGCGGCCCTGGGCCAGATCGAGCGGCAGTTCGGCAAGGGCTCGGTGATGCGCATGGGCGACCGCCCGGTGGAGGTGGTGGAGACCATCGGCACCGGCTCGCTGATGCTGGACATCGCGCTGGGCATCGGCGGGCTGCCCAAGGGCCGCGTGGTCGAGGTCTACGGCCCGGAGTCCTCCGGCAAGACCACCCTGACCCTGCAGGCCATCGCCGAATGCCAGAAGGCCGGCGGCACCTGCGCGTTCATCGACGCCGAGCACGCGCTGGACCCGGTCTATGCGCAGAAGCTTGGCGTGAACCTGGACGAGCTCTACCTGTCGCAGCCGGACACCGGCGAGCAGGCGCTGGAGATCGCGGACATGCTGGTGCGCTCCAACGCGGTGGACATGGTGGTGGTCGACTCGGTCGCCGCGCTGACCCCGAAGGCGGAGATCGAGGGCGAGATGGGCGACCAGCTGCCCGGCCTGCAGGCCCGCCTGATGAGCCAGGCGCTGCGCAAGCTGACCGGCAACATCAAGCGCAGCAACTGCCTGGTGGTCTTCATCAACCAGCTGCGCATGAAGATCGGCGTGATGATGCCGGGCCAGAGCCCCGAGGTGACCACCGGCGGCAATGCGCTGAAGTTCTACGCCTCGGTGCGCCTGGACATCCGCCGCATCGGCAGCATCAAGAAGGGCGACGAGATCATCGGCAACCAGACCCGCATCAAGGTGGTCAAGAACAAGCTGGCGCCCCCGTTCAAGCAGGTCATCACCGAGATCCTCTACGGCGAGGGCATCAGCCGCGAGGGCGAGCTGATCGAGATGGGCGTCAACGCCAAGCTGGTCGACAAGGCCGGCGCCTGGTACAGCTACGACGGCGAGCGCATCGGCCAGGGCAAGGAGAACGCCCGCCAGTACCTCAAGGAGAACCCGGCCGCGGCCAAGAAGCTGGAGGCTGCCCTGCGCGAGCAGTTCGTTCCCGAGGAAGTGGCGGCCGGCGAGGCCGAAGACGACGCATGACCGGGACGGGCGGCGGCGATGGATCGGCGTCCTCGTCAGCGCCGGGGCGTCGCCGCCGCCCGGAACCCACCCCGCTCCAGCGGGCGCTGGGGCTGCTCACCCGGCGCGAGCATTCCCGCCGCGAGCTGGCGCGCAAGCTGGCCGCCCGCGGGGTGGAGGCGGCCGACGCCGCGCAGGCGATCGCGCGGCTGGCCGACGCCGGCTGGCAGGACGACGCCCGCTTCGCCGAATCGCTGCTACGCAGCCGCGCGCTCTCCGGCTACGGGCCGCGTTACATCCGCGCCGAACTGGGCACCCATGGGCTGGGCGCGGAGGTCGTGGAGGCTGCGCTGGGCGGGTTCGACGGCGACTGGGCCGGACTGGCGCACGACCTGGTGAAGCGCCGGCAGCCGGCCGCGCTCGGGGGCGACCGCCTGGCCCGGCGCAAGGCCGCGGACCTGCTGCTGCGGCGGGGGTTCTCGATGGACCAGGTGCAGGCGGCCCTGCGCGGGGCGGCCGCGGACGAGTGACGTCCGGCGGATGGCGGAGCGGTGCGGCCTCGCGGGGACGGGCCGGGGCCGGCAGGCTGTAAACTGGTGCGCTCGGGTTGCCAACGCGGTCCCGCGCCCGCATCGTGAAGCGGATCGCGGCGCCGCGCAGCGCCCGCCACTTTCCGAAGCCGCTTCCATGACGACCTCCGCGCCCTCCAAGACCACCTCCGAGATCCGCAGGGATTTCCTCGACTTCTTCGCCTCCAAGGGCCACACCATCGTGCCCTCGGCGCCGCTGGTGCCGGGCAACGACCCGACCCTGCTGTTCACCAACTCCGGCATGGTGCAGTTCAAGGACGTGTTCCTGGGCGCGGAGAAGCGCAGCTACGTGCGCGCGGCCGACGTCCAGCGCTGCCTGCGTGCCGGCGGCAAGCACAACGACCTGGATTCGGTGGGTTACACGGCCCGCCACCACACCTTCTTCGAGATGCTCGGCAACTGGTCGTTCGGCGACTACTTCAAGAAGGAGGCCATCGCCTGGGCCTGGGAGCTGCTGACCGAAGTCTGGAAGCTGCCGAAGGACCGCCTGCTCGCCACCGTCTACCACACCGACGACGAGGCCTACGCCATCTGGCGCGACGACATCGGCCTGCCGGAAGACCGCATCATCCGAATCGGCGACAACAAGGGCGCCCCGTTCGCCTCCGACAACTTCTGGCAGATGGCCGACACCGGCCCCTGCGGTCCGTGCAGCGAGATCTTCTACGACCACGGCCCGGGCCACTTCGGCGGTCCCCCGGGCTCGCCCGACGAGGACGGCGACCGCTACATCGAGATCTGGAACAACGTCTTCATGCAGTTCGACCGCGCCGCGGACGGCACCCTGACGCCGCTGCCCGCGCCCTGCGTGGACACCGGCATGGGCCTGGAGCGGATCACCGCGATCCTGCAGGGCGTGCATTCCAACTACGAGATCGACCTGTTTCAGGCGTTGATCAAGCATGCGGCCGAGCTGACCGGCACGGCGGACCTGGAGAACAAGTCGCTGCGCGTGATCGCCGACCACATCCGCGCCTGCGCCTTCCTGATCGTCGATGGCGTGCTGCCGTCGAACGAGGGCCGCGGCTACGTGCTGCGCCGGATCATCCGCCGCGCCCTGCGCCACGGCTGGATGCTGGGCGTGCGCGATCCGTTCTTCCACAAGCTGGTGGCCACCCTTGATGAACTGATGGGCGAGGCCTACCCGGTGCTGCGCGACGGCCGCGCCACCGCCGAGCGCGCGCTCAAGGCCGAGGAGGAGCGCTTCGCCGAGACGCTGGACGCCGGCATGCGCATCTTCGACGACGTCGCGGCCAGGGTGGCCGACGGGGTGATCCCGGGCGGCGATGCCTTCCGCCTGTACGACACCTACGGCTTCCCGCTCGACCTCACCCAGGACATGGCGCGCGAGCGCGGCATGTCGGTGGACGTGGCCGGCTTCGATGCGGCGATGGAGCACCAGAAGGAAACCGCCCGCGCCGCCGGCAAGTTCGGCGGCGGCGTGCAGCTACCGGCGGAGCTGGTCGCGAAGCTCGCGCCCACCGTCTTCCTTGGCTACGACGAGCTGGCCGCGGGCAGCCTGGAGGTGCTGGCGCTGCTGAAGGAAGGCAAGCCGGTGGACGTGGTGGAGGCCGGCGACGATGCCATCGTCATCCTCGACCGCACGCCGTTCTATGCCGAGTCCGGTGGCCAGGTCGGCGACACCGGCGACCTCGACGGCGTCGAAAGCCGCTTCAACGTCAACGACACGCTCAAGCTGGCCGGGCAGTTCCACGGCCACGCCGGGCGCGTGCAGTTCGGCCGCCTGCGCGTGGGCGACCATCTGCGCGGCGAGATCGACGCCGGCCGCCGCGGCGCCACCATCCTCAACCACACCGCCACCCACCTGCTGCATGCCGCCCTGCGCAACGTGCTGGGCACGCATGTGCAGCAGAAGGGCTCGCTGGTGGCGCCGGATCGCCTGCGCTTCGACTTCTCGCATTTCCAGCCGATGACCGCGGCGGAACTGGCCGAGGTGGAACGCCGCGTCAATGCCGAGGTGCGCGCCAACCACGAGGGCGAGGTGCGCCACATGGACATGCAGGAGGCGCTGGACTTCGGCGCCATGGCGCTGTTCGGCGAGAAATACGGCGAGCGCGTGCGCGTGCTGCGCTTCGGCCCGACCTCCACCGAGCTGTGCGGCGGCACCCACGTCGGCCGCACCGGCGACATCGGGCTGTTCAAGATCGTGTCCGAAGGCGGCGTGTCCGCCGGCGTGCGCCGCATCGAGGCGGTGACCGGGCAGGGCGCGCTGGACTACGTGGCGGAAGAAGAACACCGCCTGCACGAAGCCGCGCACCTGCTGGGCGGCACCACCGGCGATGTCGGCGACAAGCTGCGCAACCTGCTGGAGCGCCAGAAGAAGCTGGAGCGCGAGGTCGAGGCGCTCAAGGCCAAGGCCGCATCCAGCGCCACCGGCGACCTGGCCGGGCAGGCCCAGGACGTGGCCGGCATCAAGGTGCTCGCCGCCCGCCTGGAGGGCTTCGACGCCAAGGCGCTGCGCGACGCCATCGACCGGCTCAAGCAGCAGCTCGGCGACGCGGTGGTGGTCCTGGCCGGCACCGACGGCGGCAAGGCCGCGCTGGTGGCCGGCGTGTCCGGCGCGGCGCTGGGCCGGGTCAAGGCCGGCGAGGTGCTGGCCGAGGTCGCGCGCCGCACCAATGGCAAGGGCGGCGGCCGCCCCGACATGGCCCAGGGTGGCGGCGAGGACGGCCCCGCGCTGGTGGCCGCGCTGGGCGAGGTGGCGGCCTGGGTGCGCGAACGCGCCGCGGGGGCATGACCTCCGGCGCTTGTCCCAGCTGAACGAACACCCGTATGATCGGGTGGATGGACGTTGGCGCAGCCCTATCCCGGGCCGCGCTGGGCGACAGGGGAGTTGCGCGATGTTGATCCTGACCCGGCGAGTGGGCGAGACCCTGATGATCGGGGACGCGATCACCGTCACGGTGCTCGGCGTCAAGGGGAACCAGGTCCGGATCGGGATCACCGCCCCGAAGGACGTGGCCGTGCACCGCGAGGAAATCTACCAGCGGATCCAGCACGACGACGGCAAGCCGGAGGGCGGCGACGACTGAGGTTTGCCGGATCGCGGCGCAGACTGTATCCTTCGCCGCTCGCGATTTCGCCTCACGGAGACTTGCCCGAGAGGCCGAAGGGGCTCCCCTGCTAAGGGAGTATGGGGTCAAAAGCTCCATCGAGGGTTCGAATCCCTCAGTCTCCGCCACTGCGGCGAAATCACGAAGACCCGCGCGATGAGCGTTGACGCGGGTTGCGGTCCAACCGCATAATTCCGCTTCTGCGCCCGTAGCTCAGTTGGATAGAGCACCAGGCTACGAACTTGGGGGTCGGAGGTTCGAATCCTTCCGGGCGCGCCACCTTTGAAAAGCCGGCCATTGGCCGGCTTTTTTCTTTTGCCCGGCTGGCCGGCTCACCGTTCCGGGCGTGCCGAACGCCGGCCATTGGGCGGCTTTTCCCTTCGCGACGCCCGCCGGATCGCGGCTGCGCATTGAAATCGCCGCCGCCGCGAATGACACTGGCCGGATGCAGGAACCGCGCCGCCGCAAGAAGACCCGGGCCACCTCGATGGACATCGCCCATCGCGCGGGCGTCTCCCAGGCCACGGTCTCCCGCGTCCTGCGCGGCAGCCCGCTGGTGAACGCCGAAACCCGCAAGCGGGTGGAGGAGGCGGTGCGCGAGCTGAACTACAAGGTCGACCGCCATGCCTCCAGCCTGCGCACCCAGCGCGCGGGCACGCTGGCGCTGCTGCTGTTCGAGGATCCGACGCCGGACGACTCGCACATCAACCCGTTCTTCCTGTCGATGCTGGGCTCGATCACCCGCGCCTGCGCCCGCCACGGGCACGACCTGCTGGTCTCGTTCCAGCAGCTGTCGGACGACTGGCACGCCGACTACGAGGACAGCATGAAGGCCGACGGCCTGATCCTGCTCGGCTACGGCGACTACCTGGCCTACGAGAGCAAGCTGGCGCGGCTGGTGGAGCAGGGCACCCACTTCGTGCGCTGGGGCGCGGTGCTGCAGGGCCAGCCGGGGCTGTCGATCGGCTGCGACAACGGCGCCGGCGGCACCCTGGCCGGCCGCCACCTGGTGGAGAGCGGGCGCCGGCGGATCGCCTTCCTCGGCGACGCCTCCACCCACTTCCCCGAGTTCTTTGCCCGCTACTGCGGCTGCGACGCCGCGCTGCGCGAGGCCGGGCTGCGCATGAACCCGGCGCTGCAGGTCGACGCCACCAGCACCGAGCAATCCGGCTACGAGGCGGCGCGCACCCTGCTGGCGCGCGGGCTGCCGTTCGACGCCATCTTCGCGGCCAGCGACCTGATCGCCATCGGCGCGCTACACGCGTTGAAGGAAGCCGGCCTGCGGGTGCCGGACGTCGTGGCCGTGGTCGGCTTCGACGGCACCCCGATGGCGCGCTTCGCCGACCCGCCGCTGACCACCGTGGTGCAGGACACCTCGCGCGCCGGCGAACTGCTGGTCGACACGCTGCTGAAGCTGGTGCGCGACGAGCCCGCGCAGAGCATCACCCTGGCGCCGACGCTGGCGGTCCGTGCCTCCAGCGGCGGCTGAGGGGCGTCAGCGCGGCAGCCGCGCCCCCGCCATCGCCTTGTCCAGCGCAGCCACCAGCGCCGGCTCGGTCACCGGCGCGTCCAGCAGGTAGACCCGCACCCCGTGGGGCGGCACTTCCGCGGACAGCGTGCCACCGGGCGGCACGTCCACCGGCGCGCCGTCCAGCGCGTCGCGCCAGGCGCCGGGCTGCAGCATCAGGCCCACCGTGAACCGCTCCGGCGCGTCGCCCTTGTTCAGCAGCACCAGCGCGATCTGCGCGGTGCCGGCATGCTGCACCACCCGGTAGAACGCAGCGCGGTGGCCGGCGAGCTCGAGGTTCACCTGCAGGCCGCGCTGCAGCGCCGGCGAGGCCGCGCGCACCTGCGCGATGCGGGCCAGCGCCGCGCGGATCGGGCTGGCCCTGGCCGCGGCGATGCCCTCCACGCCGAAGTAGTTGCGGTTGCCGCCGTGCTCCGGCCGGCCGCGCATGAACCCCATCTCCGAGCCGTAATAGACCACCGGGATCCCGCGCGCGGTGAACAGCCAGTTGTGCGCGTCGATAAAGCCGGCGTCGCTGGCGTCCAGCCGGGGCATGTCGTGGTTGTCGTAGAAGGTGGCGAGGTCGTAGGGGTTGGCGTACGGGCCGCCGGTCAGGTGCAGCGCCGGCGCCATCCGCTCGAAGCCGGCCTGCTTGCGGCCGAACACCTCCTCCATCGCCTGCTTCATCGGGAAGTCCAGCACGCTGGTTTCGCCGTGGCCGGGCAGGGTGTGGGTGGCGATCTTCGCGGCGTCGTAGTCGAACGCCTCGCCGAACATGAAGAAGCCCGGGTGTTTCGCGCGGATGCGGGTGGTGAAGGCCTGCCAGAAGCTGTCCGGCATCCAGGCGATGGTGTCGATGCGGAACGCGTCCGCGCCCTGCTCGATCCACTGCTCGTAGGCGCCGGCCAGGTAGTCCAGCACCGCGGGATTGTCCTGGTTCAGGTCGGAGAGCTGGGCGAGGTTGCCGGTGGCGTACTGTTCGCCATCGACCGGGCCGACGGTGTTGTAGAACCGGTGCAGCGGGTTGTGCGCCGGATCCAGCCGTTGCGGCGGCAGGTTCTGGTGGTCGGCCACCAGCGTGCCGTCGCGGTCGTAGAGCTTGCCGAACTTGGGCTGGTCGTAGGCCATGCCCCAGGCCGGCGAGCCGTGGTTGCCCACGATGTCCAGCACCAGCTTCATGCCCTTGCCGTGCACGGCGTCGGCCAGTTCGCTGAAGCCCAGGCCGGGGCTGGGCAGGTGTTCGTCCACCTCGTAGAAATTCACGCCCCAGTAGCCGTGGTAGCCGGTCTTGCCCTTGTCGGCCAGGCTGCCGCCGCAGGTCGGCGCGGTGCCCCCGGTGAAGGGCTCGTCCGGGTTGTCCACGATCGGCGTGATCCACACCGAGGTGAACCCCATCCCGCGGATGTAGTCCAGGTGGTCGGCGATGCCCCTGAAGTCGCCGCCCAGGTAGCCGATGTTGCCGGCCACGCCGTTGCACGGCGCCAGCGGGATGTCGAAGGTGCCCTGCTCGCGCTGGTCGTTGGACGCGTCGCCGTTGACGAAGCGGTCGGTCACGACGAAGTAGACCGCTTCGCGCGCGAACGGCTCCAGGGTGCCGTAGTAGTCGGGCAGCGCGACGGGCGGCGGCGGGACGCTGGCGCAGCCGGCGGTGGCGGCGAGCAGCGCGGCGGCGAGGACGGTGCGGATCGGATGCATGGTCGAAACTGGCCTCAGGCGTGGGCGGCGGGTTCGGGCACGCGCAGCACGCACAGCCCGGCGAGGAGCAGGCTGGCGCCGCCCAGCACGAGGACCTTCGCCGGATCGCCGGCGAACGCGTGCTTGAGGATGTAGCCCAGCGTGGCCACCGCCACCAGCTGCGGGATGACGATGAAGAAATTGAAGATGCCCATGTACACGCCCATCTTGCGCGCGGGCACGCTGTCCGACAGCAGTGCGTAGGGCAGCGACAGGATCGACGCCCAGGCGATGCCCACGCCCACCATCGACAGCACCAGCCAGTTCTCGTCCGGCAGGAACGGGATCGAGGCCAGGCCCAGCCCGCCCAGCGCCAGGTTGGCCAGGTGGCTGCCGCGCAGGCCGAACCGGCGCGCCATCCACGGGATCGCGATCGCCGCCAGCGCGGCGAAGCCGTTGTACGCGGCGAACAGCACGCCCACCCAGTTGGCGCCGGTGTTGTAGGCGGCCGAGGCGGTGTCGCCGGTGCCGTAGTACACGCCGGTCACGGTGGCGGTGGTGTAGATCCACATCGCGAACAGCGCGAACCACGAGAAGAACTGCACCACCGCCAGCCGCCGCATCGCCAGCGGCATGGCGTAGATGTCGGTCATCACCTGCGCGAAGCCGTTGTCGCGTCCGACAACGGTGAGCGCCAGCAGCGCCACGCCGTAGGCGGCCAGCAGCGCGCCCAGCAGGTACAGCTCGCGCGGCAGGCCCTGCCACGCCACGCCGGCCAGGCCCAGCGCGCCGATCGCCAGCCACAGCAGGCCGAAGCGGGTGGCGCGCGCGCGGTCCAGCGGGGCGCGGTCGAGCGGCGGCGCCTGGTCGAAGGCCTCCAGCGTTTCCGGCGGGTACTCGCGGGTGCGCAGCACGGTCCAGGCGATCGCGCCCACCAGCACCGCGGCGCCGGCGTAGAACGCGTAGCGCACGGTGTCCGGCACCTGGCCGGGGCCGGCGGTGTTGGCCACGCCGGCCTTCTCCAGCAGCCACGGCAGCAGGCTGGCCACCACCGAGCCGATGCCGATGAAGAAGCTCTGCATCGCGTAGCCCTTGGCGCGCTGCGAGACCGGCAGCTGGTCGCCGACGAAGGCGCGGAACGGCTCCATCGAGACGTTGATGGAGGCGTCCAGCACCCACAGCAGGCCCGCGGCGACCCACAGCGTGGGCGAGTCGGGCATGAACAGCAGCGCCAGCGAGGCGAGCAGGGCGCCGGCGAGGAAGTACGGCCGGCGGCGGCCCAGCCCGGTCCAGGTGCGGTCCGACAGGTAGCCGATCACCGGCTGCACCAGCAGGCCGGTCAGCGGCGCGGCGATCCACAGGCCGGGCAGCGCGTCCATGTCCGCGCCCAGGGTCTGGAAGATGCGGCTGACGTTGGCGTTCTGCAGGGCGAAGCCGAACTGGATGCCCAGGAAGCCGAAGCACATGTTCCAGATCTGCCAGAACGAGAGCTGCGGCTTGTGCGCGGTGTTCGGGGCCGTGTTCGTCGGAGCCATGCGTGGCCTGTCGCCTGCGTTGCGGAAGCCGGAGTGTGCTGCAGCGGCGCGCCCGCGTCGTGATGCAGCGCCGCATATTCCGGGCGTTTTCGCGCACCGCGGTGGATGTAAACGTATTCAAGCCCGGCGCGCGGCGCGCGGGCGCGGCGCGGCATGCGCGAACGCGGCATAGTCCGCGGCTGTCGCAGGGGCGTGGGGCGGTGATGGCGGGCAAGGAGTGGTGGCGCGGCGCGGTGGTCTACCAGGTGTATCCGCGCAGCTTCGCGGACAACGACGGCGACGGCGTGGGCGACCTGCCGGGCATCGAGTCGCGGCTGGACTACATCGCCTCGCTGGGCGTGGACGCGATCTGGATCTCGCCGTTCTTCACCTCGCCGATGGCGGACTTCGGCTACGACATCGCCGACTACCGCGGCGTGGATCCGCTGTTCGGCACCCTGGCCGATTTCGACCGCGTGCTGGAGAAGGCGCACGCGCTGGGGCTGAAGGTGATGATCGACCAGGTGCCCAGCCACTGCTCGATCGAGCATCCGTGGTTCGCCGAGAGCCGGCAGGACCGCGGCAATCCGAAGGCCGACTGGTTCGTGTGGGCCGATGCGAAGCCCGACGGCACGCCGCCCAACAACTGGCTGTCGATCTTCGGCGGGGTGGCGTGGACCTGGGAGCCGCGCCGGCGGCAGTACTACCTCCACAACTTCCTCAGCTCGCAGCCGCAGCTGAACTTCCACAATCCCGACGTGCGCGCCGCGCAGCTCGGCAACCTGCGGTTCTGGCTGGAGCGCGGGGTGGACGGCTTCCGCCTGGATTCGATCAACTTCCCGTTCCACGACGCGCTGCTCCGCGACAACCCCGCCAAGCCGCCGGAGCTGCGGCAGGGCCGCGGCTTCAGCCCGGACAATCCGTACGCGTTCCAGTACCACACCTACAACAACACCCGGCCGGAGAACCTCGGGTTCCTGGAGGACGTGCGCCGGCTGATGGACCACCACGGCGAGGTGGTGGCGCTGGGCGAGATCTCCTCCGACGACTCGCTGGCGACCATGGCCGAGTACGTGCAGCCGCACCGCCTGCACATGGGCTACAGCTTCGAACTGCTGACCGAGGACGGTTCGCCCGCGCACATCCGGCGCACGGTGGAGGCGCTGGAGGCCAGCCTGCGCGGCGGCTGGCCGTGCTGGGCGGTCTCCAACCACGACGTCCAGCGCGCGGTGTCGCGCTGGGGCGACGGCGGCGCCGACGACGCGCTGGCGCGGCAGCTGGTGGCGCTGGTCTGCTCGCTGCGCGGCTCGGTCTGCCTGTACCAGGGCGAGGAGCTGGGCCTGCCCGAGGCGGACGTGCCGTTCGAGGCGCTGCAGGATCCCTACGGCAAGGCGTTCTGGCCCAACTTCAAGGGCCGCGACGGCTGCCGGACGCCGATGCCCTGGGACGAGGGCACGCACGCCGGTTTCAGCAGCGCGGCGCCGTGGCTGCCGGTGGATGCGGCCCACCGCGCGCGCAGCGTGGCGCGGCAGGAGGCGGATCCCGGCTCGGTGCTGCACGCCACGCGCGCGTTCCTGCACTGGCGGCGCGCGCAGCCGGCGCTGGTGGAAGGGGACATCCGCTTCCTCGATGCGCCGCCGCCGCTGCTGGCGTTCGTGCGCGAACACGCCGGCCAGCGCCTGCTGCTGGCCTTCAACCTGTCGGCGCAGCCCTGCGACTGGACGCCGCCGATGGCGGCGACGCCGCTCGCGGTGCCGGGCCAGCAGCCCGTCGAATGGCGGGACGGCGCGCTGCGGCTGCCGGCCCGCGGGGTGGCCTGCGCGGTGCTGGCCGACTGAACACACGGAGTTCCCGATGCATGCGATGACGAAACCGGCGGCGGCCGCGCTCCTGCTGCTGGCGCTGCTGCCGGCGGCGCGCGCGGAGCAGGTGGCGCAGGCGGCGTCGCCCGACGGGCGGCTGCAGGTGCAACTGGACATCAACGGCGAGGGCCGGCTGGCCTACCGGGTGCTGCGCGACGGCAAGCCGGTGATCGACGATTCGCGCCTGGGGCTGCAGCTGCGCAACGGCCGCGAGTTGCTGCGCAACCTGGCGCTGGAAGGCCAGGCGTCGCGCAGCTTCGACCAGGCCTGGGAACTGCCCTGGGGCGAGCGCCGCGCGGTGCGCAACCACTACAACGAACTGCGCGCCACGCTGGTCGAGCGCGACCGCGACCACCGCCGCTTCGACGTGGTCTTCCGCGTGTACGACGACGGCCTGGGCTTCCGCTACGAGGTGCCGAAGCAGCCGGCGCTGGCGCGCGTCGAGATCGAGGACGAGTTCACCGAATTCGCGGTCGCCCGGCCGTCCACGGCGTGGTGGATCCCGGCCGGCGAATGGAACCGCTACGAATACCTCTACCAGCGCACGCCGCTGGCGGAGGTGTCGCAAGCGCATACCCCGCTGACGCTGCGCGCGGACGACGGCCTGCACGTGTCGATCCACGAGGCCGCGCTGGTGGATTACGCCGGCATGTGGCTGCGCCGGGTCGACGGCCAGCGCCTGCGCGCGCACCTGGCGCCCGGCGGCGCGCAGGGCGCCAGCGTGGTGCGGGACACGCCGTTCTCCTCCCCCTGGCGCACCATCCAGGTCAGCGAGCGCGCCGGCGGGCTGGTGGAATCCAGCCTGATCCTCAACCTCAACGAGCCGAACGCGCTGGGCGACGTGGGCTGGTTCAAGCCCGCCAAGTACGTCGGCGTGTGGTGGTCGCTGCACCTCGACGAGCAGACCTGGGCCACCGGGCCGAAGCACGGCGCCACCACGGAGAACACCCGGCGCTACATCGATTTCGCCGCCGCCAACGGCTTCCGCGGCGTGCTGGTGGAAGGCTGGAACCCGGGCTGGGACGGCGACTGGTTCGCCAACGGCTGGGGCTTCGACTTCACCCGGCCCACCGCCGACTTCGACCTGGACGGCCTGGCGAAGTACGCGGCCGCCCGCGGCGTGCACCTGGTCGGCCACCACGAGACCGGCTGCGCGGTCAGCCACTACGAGCGCCAGCTGGGGGCCGCGCTGGACCTGTACGCGCGCGACGGCGTGGACGTGGTCAAGACCGGCTACGTCTGCGACGCCGGGCAGGTGGAACGCCAGGACGTGCCGGACGGCCCCATTACCCGCGAATGGCACGACGGCCAGTGGATGAGCAACCACCACCTGCGCGTGGTGCGCGAGGCGGCCAAGCGGCACATCGCGGTGAACCCGCACGAGCCGATCAAGGACACCGGCCTGCGCCGCACCTATCCCAACTGGGTATCGCGCGAGGGCGCGCGCGGCATGGAATACAACGCCTGGGGCAGCCCGCCGAATCCGCCCGAGCACGAGGTCACCCTGGTGTTCACCCGGCTGCTGGCGGGGCCGATGGACTACACCCCCGGCATCGTCAGCCTGACCGGCCGCAACGGCCAGGAGATCCAGGGCACGCTGGCCCGCCAGCTGGCGCTGTACGTCGGCCTCTACAGCCCGATCCAGATGGTGGCCGACCTGCCCGAGCACTACGCCCAGCATCCCGACGCCTTCCGCTTCATCAGGGACGTGGCGGTGGACTGGGACGACACCCGGGTGCTGGACGGCGTGGTGGGCGAGCACGTGGCGATCGCGCGCAAGGCGCGCGGCAGCGGCGAGTGGTTCCTTGGCGCGATGAACGACCGCCACCCGCGCACCCTGGCGCTGGCGCTGGACTTCCTGGACGCCGGCCGGCGCTACCGCGCCGAGGTCTACCGCGACGGCGAGGGCGCGGACTGGCACGGCGCGGCGCGCTTCCGCTTCGTGCGCGAGGAAAAGACGGTGGCGCGCGGCGACACCCTGTCGCTGTGGCTGGCCGGCGGCGGCGGCGCGGCGGTGCGGTTCGTGCCGCTGGAGGACTGACGCGATGCGCCGGCTGCTGCTGGCGGTGGCGCTTGCGCTTGCGTGCGGCGCCGCGCCGCTGGCCGCCGCGGAGGCATCGCGCGAGGAGCTGCGGCTACCGGCGCCCGGCGTGTCCGACACGCCGCTGCGGGTGCGGGTGTGGCTGCCGCCGGACTACGCGGCCACCCAGGCCCGTTACGAGGTCCTGTACGTCAACGACGGCCAGGACATGGAAGCGGTGGACCTTGCGGCCACGCTGCGCCGGCTGGACGCCGCCCACGCGGTGCGCCGGATCCTGGTGGTGGCGATCGACATGCCGCCGGACCGCATGGCCGGCTACGGGTTCTTCGACCGCGCCGCCGGTGCCGCGCGGGTGGCGCCGACCCGCTACGGCCCGGTCGGCGCCAACGCCGCGGCGTACGCGGACTGGCTGGCGCGCACGCTGGTGCCCGCGATCGACGCCCGCTACCGCACCGTGCCCGATGCCGGCGGCCGCACCCTGCTGGGCTGGTCGCTGGGCGCCGCCAGCGCCTTCGCCACCGGCTGGCAGTACCCGGAGGTGTTCGGCCGGGTCGGCGCGTTCTCGCCTTCGTTCTGGCTGGCTGGCGATCCGGCGCGCCCCGGCGACACCCGGCTGGCGCACGCGCTGGTGGAGCAGGTGCGGCCCGCGCCGCCGCCGCGGCTGTTCCTGGCCGCGGGCACCGCGGAGGAGGCCGGCGACCGCGACCGCGACGGTAGCATCGACGTGGTCGACGACCTGCAGGAAGTGGCGCTGGGCTGGCGCGACGGCGCGGGGCGCGCGCACCCCGGGCTGCGCCAGCGCGGCTATGCGGTCAACCCGGACGGCGCGCGCACGCCCACGTCCGACGCCGCCACCGTCTACCTGCTGGAAGGCGGCCGCCACGCGCAGGAAAGCTGGGCGCGGATGCTGCCCGCGTTCCTGCGCTGGGCCTACGGCCGCGACCGCGTGCATTGACGATGCGCGGCATCACCGCGCGCCGCCACGCCATGCTGCGACGCGCCATTTCCCCGCCCTGCACGGCCCGAAGCACCCGGGCACGCCGCAGCGCGCGTGTTCCCACCCCGCTGGAAGCGAGGCGTGGCGCGGATTCCAGCGTTCTTCCCGCGGCAATCCCATGAATACGTATGCAGGGCGGCGCCGCGCCGGAAGTCCGCGACTACCATCCGGTCCGCTCGCATCGCGCCCCGCCGGGGCGGCTGCGGACGGGGAAACGCCCGGCCACGACCGGACGACCACACAACGATTCCTGGAGGGGAAGATGGTGCAGTTGAAGCGCAACCTGCTGAGCGTGGCCCTGGCCTCGGCGGCGATGATGTTGGCGACACAGGCGCACGCGCAGGCCGCGCAGCAGGCCGACCAGACCGAGGACGCACAGGCGAAGAAGGCGGACGACGCCAAGACGCTGGACAAGGTGACCGTCACCGGCATCCGCGGCGGCATCGAACGCGCCATCGACATCAAGAAGGACGCCACCTCGATCGTCGAGGCGATCTCGGCCGAGGACATCGGCAAGCTGCCCGACGTCAGCATCGCTGAATCGATCGCGCGCCTGCCCGGCGTGGCGGCGCAGCGCGTGGCCGGCCGCGCGCAGGTGATCAGCGTGCGCGGGCTGTCGCCCGACTTCGCCACCACCCTGCTCAACGGCCGCGAGCTGGTGAGCACCGGCGACAACCGCAGCGTGGAGTTCGACCAGTACCCGTCCGAGCTGATGGCCGGCGTGACCCTGTACAAGACCCCGGACGCCGCGCTGGTCGGCCAGGGCCTGTCGGGCACCATGGACATGCGCACCGTGCGCCCGCTGGACTACGACAAGCCGGTGGTGGCGCTGAGCGCGCGCTGGCAGCGCAACTCGCTGGGCTCGGCGGCCAACGCCGACGCCGACGGCAACCGCTTCAACGCCAGCTACATCGGCCAGTCGGCGGACCGCACCTTCGGCTTCTCGATCGGCTACTCGCACTCCGACACCCCGATCCAGGAGAACCAGGTCGGCCTGTACGAGCCGTGGGAGCAGATCGGCGACAACTGGCGCCCGGGCGTGCCCGCCGGCACCTTCTATTCGAACGGCATCAAGGCGCTGCGCCGCACCGGCTACACCAAGCGCGACGGCGTGATGGGCACCCTGGAGTTCCGCCCGTCGGACGCCTGGATCAGCACCCTGGACGTGTTCCATTCGCAGGCCAAGCAGGAAGACACCGCGAACCAGTTCGAGGTCAACCTGGGCGACTACAACGGCGGCTACGGGCGCCTGAACGTGGCCGATGCGCAGATCAACGGCAACGGCACCTTCACCGGCGGCACCGCCGAGAACGTGTACCCGCTGGTGCGCGGCATGTACAACAAGCGCAAGGACGAGATCAACGCCTTCGGCTGGAAGAACGAGCTGTTCGTCGGCCCGGCCAAGCTGACCGCCGACATCAGCTGGTCGCGCGCGAAGCGCGACGAGATCAACCTGGAGAACAACACCCAGCTGGTCCCGGCGCCGCAGCTGGATTCGGTGGACCTGGACTACACCGCCGACGGCTTCCCGCAGCTGACCCCGGGGCGCGACTATTCCAATCCGGACGCGCTGTACCTGCGCGGCACCATCTACGGCTCGGGCTACGGCAAGACCCCGAAGGTCGAGGACGAGCTGAAGAGCTTCCGCGTGGGCGCGGAGTTCCCGGCCCCGGCCTCGATGGCGGGCACGTTCTCCGGCATCGAGGTGGGCCTGAACCACGCCGATCGCCAGAAGCAGAAGTGGCAGCCCGAGGGCGGCATCAACGTCGGCGCGCAGGGCGACACCACCATCGAGTCCGACCTGCAGTACGGCCTGGTGGACCTGGGCTTCGCCGGCGCCGGCATGATCCCGTCTTGGAACGTGCCGGGCGCGGTCGAGCGCTACATGACCTTCAACCCGGTCGACGACCTGGACTACCTGATCCCGAAGGCCTGGACCGTCAACGAGAAGATCACCACCGGCTACGTCAAGGCCGACCTGGACACCACCTGGGGCTCGGTGCCGGTGCGCGGCAACATCGGCCTGCAGGTGCAGCGCACCGACCAGTCGTCCGACGCGCGCTACTGGGACAGCACCCGGCCGGTGGGCGACCGGGCGCTGCCCATCCACAAGGGCGCCACCTACACCGACGTGCTGCCCAGCATGAACCTGGCGTTCTCGCTGGCCCACGACCAGACCGTGCGCGTGGCCCTGGCCCGCCAGGTGGCGCGCGCCCGCGTCGACCAGATGCGAGCCTCGCTGGACTTCGGCGTGGACACCACCACCGGCAAGCCGGGCGGCGGCGGCGGCAACCCCGAGCTGGCGCCGTGGCGCGCCAACGCGTTCGACCTGTCGTGGGAGAAGTACTTCGGCTCCAAGGCGTACATCGCGGCCGCGTATTTCTACAAGGACCTGCGCAGCTACATCTATACCCAGACCCGCGACGGCTACGATTTCACCGACCAGGTGGCGTCGTGGCTCGAGGTCAACGGCGACACGCTGCCGCCGGGCGTGACGGTGCAGAACACCGGCACCTACAGCGCCCCGTTCAACGGCAAGGGCGGCAAGCTGCAGGGCCTGGAGCTGACCGCCTCGATGCCGCTGGACCTGGTGTTCGGTTCGGCCTTCACCGGCTTCGGCGTGGTGGCCAGCGCCAGCTTCACCGACAGCAGCATCAAGATCCTGGCGCCGGAGAACTCCAGCAGCATCGGCAACGACCCGATCAAGCTGCCGGGCCTGTCCGACCGCGTCTACAACCTGACCGCCTACTACGAGCGCAACGGCTTCGAGTTCCGCGTCAACAACCGCCGCCGCTCGGACTTCATCGGCGAGATCGGCAACTTCGACGGCGCCCGCTCGCTGCGCTACGTGGTCGGCGAGAACATCACCGACGCGCAGGCCAGCTACACCTTCGGCGAGGGCAGCAGCCTGCACGGGCTGAGCCTGCTGCTGCAGGCCAGCAACCTCACCGACGAGGCCTACCGCACCTACGCCGGCACCAAGGACCGCCCGCTGGAGACCATCAAGTGGGGCCGCACCCTGCTGCTGGGCGCCAGCTACAAGTTCTGACGCCGCAGCCGCGGATGACGATGTGACCGCGCCCCTGCCTGTCGCGCACAGGCGGGGGCTTTTTTCTGGCCCGGACGGGCGGATCGGGAGGCGAGGCGGGCGATGGAGACGAACATGGTGCAGCTGGCGGTATTCCTGGGGCTGACCCTGCTGGTGGCGCTGGCCACCTGGTGGCGCTACGGCAAGGAGGCGAAGGGTGGCGACAGCGCGCAGGACTTCTTCCTGGCCGGACGCCACCTGGGCTGGCCGTTCATCGCCGGCAGCCTGCTGCTGACCAACATCAGCGCCGAGCAGATCGTGGGCATGAACGGCGCCCAGAACATGCTGCAGGTGTGGTGGGAGTTCGGCGCCGCCGCCGGCCTGCTGGTCCTGGCCAAGGTGCTGGTCCCGATGTACTACCGGTACGGCTGCACCACGACCACCGAGCTGCTGGAGAAGCGGCTGCCGAACGGCGCGGCGCTGCGTCGCACCGTCTCGGTGCTGTTCCTGCTGGGCTACATGTTCATCCTGCTGCCGATGGTGCTGTACACCGGCGCGCGCTTCATGCAGTCGCTGTTCCAGCCGGACCTGTCGATCCTCGCCATCGCCATCCTGTTCGCGCTGGCCGGGCTGGCCTACGCCGCCCTGGGCGGGCTGCGCGCGATCGCGATCTCGGACACCTACATGGGCGTGGTGCTGCTGGTCATGGGCGGGCTGGTGACCTGGTTCGCGCTGGAGCGGATCGGCTGGGACTTCTCCGGCATCCCGGCCGAGCGCCTGACCCTGTTCGGCGGCCCGGGCTCGGACATCCCGTGGCCCACGCTGTTCACCGGCATGGTGTTCGCGCACATCTTCTACTGGGGCACCAACATGCTGATCGCCCAGCGCGCGCTGGCGGCCCGCGACATCCGCGAGGCGCAGAAGGGCATCTACGCGGCGGCGCTGCTGAAGTTCCTGACCCCGTTGATCGTGATCCTGCCGGGCATCATCGCGTTCAAGCTGTACGGCGACATCGACGACAGCGCCTACGGGCGGCTGGTGGGCGACGTGCTGCCGTCGTGGCTGTCGGGCGCGTTCGCGGCCGCGATCACCGGCGCGGTGCTGTCCAGCTACAACGCCGGGCTGAACTCGGCGGCGGCGCTGTACACCGTCGACCTGCACCTGCCGATGGTCAACCCGAAGGCGGACGGCAAGCGCGTGGGCCAGGTGGTGCAGCTGGTCTTCATGCTGGCGTCGCTGGCGATGGTGCCGCTGTACCAGAACGCCAAGTCGATCATCGGCACCCTGCAGCAGCTCAACGGCCTGTATTCGATGCCGGTGCTGGCGTCCTTCATCGTCGCCATCTTCGTGCGCGGCGCGAACGCGAAGGCGATCCGGATCGCGCTGGTGTTCGGGGTGGCGCTGTACGCGGTGTTCACCTTCGCGTGGACGCCGCTGCACTACCTGCACCTGATGTTCATCACCCTGGTCGCGACCATCCTGGTCGCGATCGGATTGAGCCGCATGATGGACGCGCCGGCCGCGGTGGCCGACGCGGGCTAGTCGAGCCGCTCAGCGCGCCAGCGCGGCGGCGTCGCGGGCGAGGGCGCCGATGCGCGCCCAGTCGCGGGCCGCCAGCGCGTCGGCCGGCAGCATCCACGACCCGCCCACGCAGGCCACGTTGGGCAGCGCCAGGTAGGCCGGCGCCTTCGCGGCGTCGATCCCGCCGGTGGGGCAGAACCGCGCCTGCGGGAACGGTCCGGCCAGGCCCCTGAGGGCGGCGGTGCCGCCGCTGGCCTCGGCGGGGAAGAACTTGAAGCGCCGCCAGCCGTGTTCCAGCCCGCGCATCAGTTCGCTGGCGGTGGCGATGCCCGGGACCAGCGGCACGTCGCCGGGCTTGGCCGCTTCGTACAGCGCGTCGGTGGCGCCGGGCGAGATCGCGAACGCCGCGCCGGCGGTCGCCACCCGGGCCAGGTCCTCGCCCGACAGCACCGTGCCCGCGCCCACGCATGCATCGGGCAGCGCGCGCGCGAGCAGCGCGATGGCCTCCAGCGCGCAGGCCGTGCGCAGGGTGACCTCCAGCACCGGCAGGCCGTTGTCGGCCAGTGCGCGGCACAGCGGCAGGGCGTCGTCCAGCCGTTCGATGGTGAGCACCGGGATCACCGGCGCGCGCGCGAACACCGCGTCCACCCGCCGGGCCAGCTGTTCGGGGTCGCGCATGTCAGAGGTCCTCCGCGCGCAGGGCGGTGGCCGCGCCCAGCAGGCCGGGATGGGGATGGGTGACCACGTGGATCGGCACCGTTTCCAGCAGCGCGGCGAAGCGGCCCTTGGCCAGGAAGCGCTCGCGGAACGCGCTGCTGCGCAGGAACGGCAGGAAGCGCGGCACGATGCCGCCGGCGATCACCACCGTGCGCGCGCCGTGCACCAGCGCGCAGTCGCCGGCCACGCTGCCCAGCACCGCGCAGAAGCGCGCCAGCGCGCGGCGGGCGGCCTGGTCGTGGCCGTCCAGCGCCGCCGCCACGATCGCCGCGGGGTCGCGCAGGGCGGGGCGCTGCAGGCTGCTTTCGCCCGGCAGCAGCGCGTGTGCGGGCGCCACCGCGCCGGCGCCGCGCAGTACCAGGTCGATCTCCGACAGGCCCTTGCCGCACAGCAGGCGCTCGTTGGAGGTGCGGCCGTGCTGGGCGGTCAGCCAGGCCTCGATCGCGCGCTCCTCGTCGCCCAGCGGCGCGAAGCTGACGTGGCCGCCCTCGGTTTCCACCGCGTGCCAGCCGTGCGCCTGCGAACCCACCAGCAGCGCCACGCCCAGCCCGGTGCCCGGGCCCAGCACGCTGACCGGGCCGCGCAGCGGCGCGCTGGGGTCGCCATGCAGGGTCACCCGGCTGCCCGGGTCCAGCGCCGGGATCGCCCACGCGACCGCGCCGAAGTCGTTGAGCATGCGCAGCTCATCCAGGCCGAGCGTGGCCTGCAGCTCGCTGCGGCTGAACGACCAGGCGCGGTTGGTCAGGCGGATCTCGTCCTGGCCCACCGGGCTGGCCACCGCCAGCGCGGCGCGGCGCGGCGTGGCCCCCGCGCCCGCGAGGTAGTGCTCGATGGCGTGCTGGAGGCTGGCGAAGTCGGCGTTGGGCAGCGATTTCGATTCGCGCAGCTCGATCGCCGGGGCGTCCGGGTCCACCAGCGCGAAGCGCGCGTTGGTGCCGCCGATGTCGCCGACCAGGGCAAGCCCGCCCCGGCTCATGCCTCGTTCCCGAACAAGGGGGACGCGCCCTGTTCCGCCGAGCCGACGTTGCCGCGCATCAGGCCGAACAGCTCCCGGCCCATGCCCGCCCGGTTGCCGGCCAGGTCCGGCAGCACGGCCTCGCGGCCCGCCCACTCGGCGGCGTCCACCAGCACGTCCAGGGTGCCGGCCTCGGCGTCGATGCGGACCGGGTCGCCCTCGCGCAGCTTCGCCAGCGGGCCGCCGTCGGCGGCCTCCGGGGTGACGTGGATCGCCGCCAGCACCTTGCCGGACGCACCGGACATGCGGCCGTCGGTGAGCAGGGCGACGCGCTGGCCCCGGTCCTGCAGCGCCGCCAGCGTGGGCGTCAGCTTGTGCAGTTCGGGCATGCCGTTGGCGCGCGGGCCCTGGCCGCGGACCACCGCGATGAAGTCGCCCTCCAGCCCGCCGCCCTGGAAAGCGGCCAGCAGCGCGTCCTGCGACTCGAAGATGCGCGCCGGCGCCTGGTGGCGGCGGAACTCGGGCGCCACCGCGGACACCTTCACCACCGCGCGGCCCAGGTTGCCCTGCAGCCGGCGCAGGCCGCCCTCGGCGTCGAACGGCGCCGACACCGGGCGCACGATGTCGGGATCGCCCGAGGTCGCCGGCGGGTCGCGCCAGCGCAGCGCGAGGTCGTCCAGCCACGGCTGCGTCGCCTGCTGGCGCAGCGTGCCGCCATGCACGCAGGCGATGTCCTCGTGCAGCAGGCCGGCGTCCAGCAGCTGCGTGATCACGAAGCCCATGCCGCCGGCCGCCTCGAAGTGGTTCACGTCGGCGGCGCCGTTGGGGTAGACCCGCGCCAGCAGCGGCGTGGCCCTGGAGAGCGCGTCGAAGTCGTCCCAGTCGATCGCCAGGCCCGCGGCGCGGGCGATGGCGACCAGGTGCAGCGTGTGGTTGGTGGAGCCGCCGGTGGCGGCCAGCCCCACCATCGCGTTGACGATGGCCTTCTCGTCGATGGTGCGCGCCAGCGGGCGGTAGTCGTCGCCGAGCGCGGTGATGCGCAGCGCCTGCTCGGCGGCGGCCACCGTCAGCGCGTCGCGCAGCGGGGTGTTCGGCGGCACGAAGGCGCTGCCCGGCAGGTGCAGGCCCATCACCTCCATCAGCATCTGGTTGGAGTTGGCGGTGCCGTAGAACGTGCAGGTGCCGGGCGCGTGGTAGGACGCGGCCTCGGCGTCCATCAGCTCCTCGCGGCTGGCCTGGCCCAGCGCGTAGCGCTGGCGGACCTCGGCCTTCTGCTTGTTCGGCAGGCCGGAGGGCATGGGGCCCGCGGGCACGAAGAGGACCGGCAGGTGGCCGAAGCTCAGCGCGCCCATCAGCAGGCCAGGCACGATCTTGTCGCAGACGCCCAGGCACAGCACCGCATCGAAGCTGTCGTGCGACAGCGACACCGCGGTGGCCATGGCGATGACGTCGCGCGAGAACAGCGACAGCTCCATCCCGGCGCGGCCCTGGGTCACGCCGTCGCACATCGCCGGCACGCCGCCGGCCACCTGCGCGCTGCCGCCGGCGTTGCGCGCCGCCATCCGGACCAGCGACGGGTACTGCTCCATGGGCTGGTGGGCGCTCAGCATGTCGTTGTAGGCCGTCACGATGCCGATGTTGCCGCCGCGACCGGCGCGTAGCGCCGGCTTGTCGGGCCCGGAGGCGGCGAATGCGTGGGCCAGGTTGCCGCAGGACAGCGTGTGGCGATGCGGGCCTTCGCCGCGGGCCGCGTCCATCCGCGCCAGGTAGGCGGAACGGGTGTCGCGGCTGCGCCCGGCGATGCGGGCGGTGACGCGTTCGACGACGGGATGCAGCGGCATCTACGGGCTCCAGTGGATGCGGACCCGATGGTCGCGCGCGTGCAGCAGCGCGGCAACCGGCGGGCCGTGGGCGGGGTCCTGCTGCTGCGCCAGCCGCAGCACCCGGCGCTTGTCCTCGCCGGTGGCGAGCAGGTGCACCTGGCGCGCGTGCAGCAGCCGGCGCAGGGTGAGGCTGATGCGCGGGTAGGGCGCTTCCGGCGGCAGCGGGTCGGGCAGCACCGCGATGGCATCGGCGTCGGTGTCGGGCGACAGGCCTTCGGCCAGGTTGGCCGCGCCGGGGAACAGCGAGGCCACGTGGCCGTCGGCGCCCACGCCCAGCAACACCGCATCGAACGGCTGCGGGTTGGCGGCCAGGAAGTCGCGGGCCAGCGCCAGCGAGGCCTCCGGGGCGCCGTCGGCGACGGTCAGCGGCAGCACCGCGATGGCCGGGTCGGCGGCGAACGCGGCGCGCAGCTGCCGCAGGTTGCAGGCCGGGTCGAGGTGCGGCACGCAGCGCTCGTCGCCGGGCAGGACCGACACCGGCCCGCCCAACCCGCTGGCCGCCAGGCGGGCGTACACCGGCAGCGGGGTGCGGCCGCCGGCCAGCGACAGCCAGGCCCGGCCGCGGGCGGCGATCGCCTCGCGGCAGGCGGCCGCCAGTTCGGCCGCCACCCGGGCGACGAGGGCGCTGGCGTCGGCATGGTCGTGTTCGGTCCAGGCCATGGCGTGCCTATTCGCGCCAGGCGTGGCCGTGGCGTTCGGTCAGCGAGACCGCGGCGCCCGGGCCCCAGGTGCCGGCCGGGTAGGGCCGCGGGGCGCTCCCGTTGGCGCGCCAGCCGTCCAGGATGGCGTCCACCCACTGCCACGCCGCCTCGGTCTCGTCGCGGCGCACGAACAGGGTGCCGTTGCCCTCGATCGCGTCCAGGTACAGCCGCTCGTAGGCGATCCGCTTGCGCTGGTTGGCGAATTCCTCGTGGAAGTCCAGGTCCAGCGCCACCTGCGACAGCCGCAGGCCGCTGCGATCCAGGCCGGGCGCCTTGCTCATCAGGTCCAGCTCGATGCGCTCCTCCGGCTGCAGCTTGATGACCAGGCCGTTGGGGCGCATGTCCGCCGCGGCGCGGCCGCCGAAGATGGAGTAGGGCACCTTGCGGAACTGGATGTAGATCTCGGTGCTGCGCGCCGGCAGGCGCTTGCCGGTGCGCAGGTAGAACGGCACCCCGTGCCAGCGCCAGTTGTCCACGTGCGCGCGCAGCGCCACGAAGGTCTCGGTGCCGCTGGGCCGGCCCAGCTCCTGCGCGTAGCCGGGCACCGCCACGCCGTCGATGGCCCCGGCGGCGTACTGGCCGGGCACGGTCTCGGCCGCCACCTCCGCCGCGCCGATCGGCCGCAGCGAGCGCAGCACCTTCAGCTTCTCGTTGCGCACCGCGCCGGGGTCGAACCGCGCCGGCGGCTCCATCGCGACCAGGCACAGCAGCTGCAGCAGGTGGTTCTGCAGCATGTCGCGCATCGCCCCGGAGTCGTCGTAGTAGTCGCCGCGGCCCTCCACGCCCACGGTCTCGGCCACCGTGACCTGGACCTGCTCGATGTGGCGCGCGTTCCACAGCGGCTCGAACAGGGCGTTGCCGAAGCGCAGCGCGATCAGGTTCTGCACCCCTTCCTTGCCCAGGTAGTGGTCGACCCGGTAGATGCGATCCTCGTCGAACGCCGCGGCCACCGCGTCGTTGATGGCGGTGGCGCTGGCCAGGTCGGTGCCGATCGGCTTCTCCAGCATCACCCGGGTGCCGGCGCCGGCGGCGCCGTGCGCGGCCAGCGCGGCGCAGGCGGGGCCGTAGAAGCGCGGCGCGGTGCTGAGGTGGTAGAGCACGTCGCCGTCGCGCAGCGCCTGCACGCGCGCGGCCAGCGCTGCCATCGAGGCGTCGTCGTCGACGCTGGCCGGCAGGTAGTCCAGGCGCTCCAGCAGGCCGCGCAGGGCCGCATCGCTGCACTCGGCGGCGGGCACCCGTTCAGCCACCGCGTCGGCCACCAGCCGGGCGAAGCCGTCGCGGTCCAGCTCGCCGCGCGCGGTGCCCAGGATGCGCATCCCCGCGGGCAGCAGGCCCTCGGCCTGCAGGCTGTACAGCGAGGGCAGCAGCATGCGCCGGGCCAGGTCGCCGGTGGCGCCGAAGATGACCAGCAGCGAGGCGGGCGCGCCGGGCGTCATGCGGGGGTTCCGGGCAGGGACAGTGACGTGGGCATCGCCCGAGCTTAATACGCGCCGGCGGGCGCGGCGGGTGCATTCGATTTCACGCCGCCGTCCCCGCCACGGCCGTATCGGCTGGAGTGCGGGGCGTTCAGCAATACGCGTAGGTATGTGGGCGCCCGGCCGCTAGAATCGAGTCTTTACTCCAGAGCCCTACCGCATGACCCGTCCTTCCTCGCTGGACCGCGAACAGCTGCTGGCCTGCGCGCGCGGCGAACTGTTCGGCGCCGGCAACGCCAGGCTGCCGGCGCCGCCGATGCTGATGTTCGACCGCATCACCTCGATCACCGAGGACGGCGGCGCGCACGGCAAGGGGTTCATCCGCGCCGAACTCGACATCCGCCCGGACCTGTGGTTCTTCGGCTGCCATTTCATCGGCGACCCGGTGATGCCGGGCTGCCTGGGCGTGGACGCCATGTGGCAGCTGACCGGGTTCTTCCTGCCGTGGCTGGGCGAGCCCGGCCGCGGCCGCGCGTTGGGCGCCGGCGAGATCAAGTTCACCGGGCAGGTGCTGCCGGAGGCGAAGGTGGTGAGCTACGAGATCGACGTCCGCCGGGTGATGCGCGGGCGCCTGAAGATGGTGATCGCCGACGGCCGCACCTACGTGGACGGCCGCGAGATCTACGTCGCGCGCGACATGCGCGTGGGCCTGTTCCAGGCCACGGAGGCGATGTGAGCACGACCCGCAAGCGCGTGGCGGTGACCGGCATGGGCATCGCATCCTGCCTGGGCAACGACCTGGCGACCGTCTCGGCGTCACTGCGCGCCGGGCGCAGCGGCATCCGCCACCTGCCGGAGGCCGCGGAACACGGCCTGCGCAGCCAGGTGGGCGGCGCGGTGGAGCTGGACCTGGACGCGCTGATCGACCGCAAGCTGAAGCGCTTCATGAGCGACGCGGCGGCCTACAGCTACCTGGCCATGCGCGACGCCATCGCCGACGCCGGCCTGGACGATGCGCGGGTAAGCGACCCGCGCACCGGCCTGGTCGCAGGATCGGGCGGCGGGTCCAGCCACTGGCAGGTGGAGACCGCCGACATCCTGCGCGCGCGCGGCGTGCGCAAGGTCGGCCCGTACATGGTGCCGCGCACGATGTGCTCCACGGTGTCGGCCAACCTGGCCACCGCGTTCAAGATCCGCGGCGTGAGCTATTCGCTGTCCGCCGCCTGCGCGACCTCCGCGCACTGCATCGGCGCAGCCGCGGACCTGATCCGCCACGGCGCCCAGGACATCGTGTTCGCCGGCGGCGGCGAGGACCTGCACTGGACGATGACGGTGATGTTCGACGCCATGGGCGCGCTGTCGACGTCCTTCAACGACACCCCGGCCACCGCCTCGCGCCCGTACGACGCCAACCGCGACGGCTTCGTCATCGCCGGCGGCGGCGGCATGCTGGTGCTGGAGGACTGGGACCACGCGGTCGCCCGCGGCGCGCGCATCCACGCCGAGCTGCTGGGCTACGGCGTGACCAGCGACGGCGCCGACATGGTGGCGCCCAGCGGCGAGGGCGCGGTGCGCTGCATGCGCATGGCGATGGACGGCGTGGACGCGCCGATCGACTACCTCAACACCCACGGAACCTCCACCCCGCTGGGCGACGTCACCGAGCTGCAGGCGGTGCGCGAGGTGTTCGGCGACGCGGTGCCGCCGCTGTCGTCGACCAAGGCGCTGTCCGGGCACTCGCTGGGCGCGGCCAGCGTGCACGAGGCGATCTACTGCCTGCTGATGCTGCGCGACGGCTTCATGGCCGGCTCGGCCAACATCGCGCAGCTGGACCCGCGCTGCGAGGGCTTCCCGATCCTGCGCGAAAGCCGCGACGCCGACCTGCGCACGGTGATGTCCAACAGCTTCGGCTTCGGCGGCACCAACGCCACCCTGGTGTTCGGCAGGCCCTGACGGGCTAGCCGAGCAGCCGCTCGACCACCGCGTCCGGCTGCTTCATCCAAGCGTAGTGGTCGGCGCGGGTGCCGAGCGCGTCGGCGTGCAGCACGTGGGTGGCCGCCTCGGCGCCGCGCAGCTTGCCCAGCAGGAACGCCAGCGACGACGGCGGGGCCAGCCAGTCCTCGGCCAGCACCACGCCGCGGGCCTGGCCGCGGAACCCGGCCATCCCGCGCTCGAGGTCGTGGTCCAGCCCGCGCGCGGCGTAGCGGCCGGTCAGCGCGCTGCGCGACCAGTCGGCGATGACCCCGCGCGCCTCGTTGCCGCCGAAGCCGATCCGCTTGCCCGGCAGCGACCCGTTGCGCCGGGCCAGCCAGTCCAGGAAGCGGTAGGCCGCCGGCAGCCACCAGCGCGTCGGCGCGGGGAACGCGCGCCACCACGGCGAGCCGCTGCCGACCAGCCACAGCGCGCGGGCGGCGTCCGGCCGCAGCGCCAGCCGGCAGCAGGCCAGCTGCCCGCCCAGGCTGTGGCCGCCCAGCAGCCGGTCCAGGCCCGGCAGCGCCGCGGCCACGGCGCCTTCGCTGGCCTCGATGTCGGCCAGCAGCTCGCGGTAGCCCCAGTCCACCGTGCGCGAGGCGCGCAGGCTGCTGGCGCCGTTGCCGCGCCATTCGTGCACGAACACCGCGACCCCGCGGCTGGCCGCGGCCTCGGCGAACGGCAGGTAGTGGCGCGCCGCCAGGCCCATGCCCGGCAGCCACAGCAGGCTGGCGCGCGGCGTGGCCGGCAACCGCGCGAGCAGCGCGGCGCGGTGGCCGTCGCCGGTCTCCACCGGCAGTTCCAGGGCGCGCATCAGGCGCCCGCTGGCGGCGCGGCGCCGATGTGGTCCAGCACCACCACCTCGCCGCGCCCGGGCCGATAGCCGAGTCGCAGCGCGCGGTGCACGTAGTCGGCGGCCTCGCGGCAGGCCCCGACCAGGCCGAGCCCCCGGCACAGGTTGGCGGCGATCGCCGAGGCCAGGGTGCAGCCGGTGCCGTGTGCCTCCAGCGCCAGCCGCGGATGGCCGAACTGGGCCACGCAGTCGCCGTCCCAGTAGCGGTCCAGCAGCAGGCCGTCGCCCGCCAGGTGGCCGCCCTTGAGCAGCACCGCGCGGGCGCCCAGGTCGTCCACGAATTCGGCCAGCGCCGATTCGGCCATCGCCGCGTCCGCGACGGGATGGCCGAGCAGCCATTCGGCCTCGGGGATGTTCGGGGTCACGATGCTGGCCAGCGGCAGCAGCCGCGTGCGCAGCGCGTCCAGCGCGTCGTCGGCCAGCAGCCGGGCGCCGCTGGTGGCGACCATCACCGGGTCCAGCACCACGTGGGGCGGGCGGTGGGCCTCCAAGGCGGTGGCCACGGCGGCGATCACGCGCGCGTCCGCGAGCATGCCGATCTTGACCGCGCCGATGCGGAAGTCGTCGAACACCGCGTCCAGCTGGGCGCGCAGGAAGCCGGGGTCGGGCACGTGCACCGCGGTGACGCCGCGGGTGTGCTGCGCGGTGAGCGCGGCGATCGCGGACAGGCCGTGCACGCCGTGCGCGGCGAAGGTCTTGAGGTCGGCCTGGATGCCGGCGCCGCCGCCGGAGTCGGAGCCGGCGATGGTCAGCGCGCAGGGGAAGCGGGGTTCGGAGGGGGCGTGCTCGTGCATCCGCGCATCATCGCCCGGCGGCGGCCCCGCGGCGCAACTGCGCGTGCCGGAACGCGGCATAGCCCAGCCCGGCCGCGCCGGTGGCCGCGGCCGGCACCGCCAGCGCCAGCGGGCCCAGGCGGGCGAACAGCAGCGCCCCGGCCACCGCGCCGGCGAAGAAGCCCGCGATCACCAGCGCGCACAGCAGCAGGCGCCGCGACTGCAGCGGCATGCCGCGCAGGGCGTGGCCCAGGCCGATGCCGAGGTCGGTGAACATCCCCGACAGGTGGCTGGTGCGCACCACCGCGCCGCTGTAGGTCGTGGCCATGGCGTTCTGCAGCCCGCAGGCCATCGCCGCCAGCAGCGGCCCGCCCATGTGGCCGCGCGCGAACAGCGGGATGGCGGCGAACAGCAGCGCCGACTCCAGCACCAGCGCGACCCCGTAGCGCCGCCCCAGGCGCAGGGTGCTGTCCTGCACGATCACCCCGCTGAGGGCCGCGCCCAGCACGAACGCCAGCGCCACCCCGCCCAGCCGCAGCAGCGCGCGCGCGTCGCCCGCCGCCAGCGCGGCGCCCAGCAGGGTGGTGGTGCCGGTGAGGTGGGTGACCGCCTGGTGCTCGAAGCCCAGGTAGCCGACCACGTTGACCATGCCGGCCGCGCAGGCCAGCAGGCCGGTGCCCACCCACACCCAGCGCGGCAGCCGCACCCCCATCGCGCGGCTACAGCACTTCGGAGGCGTAGTCCGCCAGCCGCGAGCGCTCGCCGCGGCGCAGGGTCACGTGCGCGCTGTGGGCCCAGGCCTTGAAGCGGTCCACCGCGTAGGTCAGGCCGGAGGTGGTTTCGGTGAGGTAGGGCGTGTCGATCTGCTCCACGTTGCCCAGGCAGACGATCTTGGTGCCGGGGCCGGCGCGGGTGATCAGGGTCTTCATCTGCTTGGGGGTGAGGTTCTGCGCCTCGTCCAGGATCAGGTAGCGCGACAGGAAGGTGCGGCCGCGCATGAAGTTCATCGAGCGGATCTTGATCCGCGAGGCCAGCAGGTCGTTGGTGGCCGCGCGGCCCCAGGCGCCGCCGTCCTGGTTGTGGGTCAGCACCTCCAGGTTGTCGGTCAGCGCGCCCATCCACGGCGTCATCTTTTCTTCCTCGGTGCCGGGCAGGAAGCCGATGTCCTCGCC
>CAMLJA010000003.1 GCA_946480065.1 uncultured Thermomonas sp.
CGGCCAGCAGCCGCTGCGCCTTGCCCAGCGCGTAGCAGTAGAGAATGGCCGCCTCGCCGCGGGCGGCGCACTCCTCGCGCCAGGCCACGATCTCGCGCGCCACGTCCGCCGTGTCCGGCCAGCGGTAGATCGGCAGGCCGAAGGTGGCCTCGGTGATGAAGACGTCGCAGGGCACGACTTCGAACGGGGCGCAGGTGGGATCCGGCTGGCGCTTGTAGTCGCCCGATGCCACCCACGTCTCGCCGCCGCACTCGATCCGCACCTGCGCGCTGCCCAGCACGTGCCCGGCCGGGTGCAGCGACACCCGCGCGTCGCCCAGCGCGAACGCCTCGCCGTAGGCGTGCGGGTGGTAGCGCTGGTCGCCCAGCCGCCACTGCAGGATCGGCAGTCCCGGCGCGGCCGCGTGGTAGTCGCCCATGCCGACGCGGGCGTGGTCGCCGTGGCCGTGGGTGATCACCGCGCGCGGCACCGGCCGCCACGGATCGATGTGGAAATCGCCGGCGGGGCAGTACAGGCCTTCGGGGCGGAGGACGACCAGGTCGGGCATCCGGGAAAGATGGGGGCGGACGCGTGCAGGCCAAGCGATGGCGGCCCCGGCTGTGCCCGCGTGCAGGAGTCCAAACGCACATCGCCGCCCGGAGGCGGCGATGGCGGAAGCGGGACCTGGCGCGACGGTCAGTCGGCGGTCAGCCCGCGCTTCTCCAGCAGGGGTTCGATCTTCGCCTCGTGGCCGGCGAAGTTCGGGAACAGCTTGCCGGCCTCGATCTCGCCGCCCGGCGCCAGCACGTACTGGCGCAGGCGGTCGCCGTTGGCGCGGTCCAGCCCGCCGTGCCGCTCGATCCACTGCTCGGTGTTGGCGCCCAGCACCTCGGACCAGATGTAGGCGTAGTAGCCCGCCGCGTAGCCGCCCATGATGTGGCTGAAGTACGGCGTGCGGTAGCGCGGCGGCACCGGCGCGTAGTCGAAGCCGTCGGCCTTCAGGGCCTGCGCCTCGAACGCCATCACCCCGTCCGCGTCCGGGATCCGGTCCGCCGGCAGCTGGTGCCAGCGCTGGTCCAGCATCGCGGCCTCCAGGTATTCGGTGGTGGCGAAGCCCTGGTTGAACTTGGAGGCGGCGATCACCTTGTCCAGCAGCGCCTTCGGCATCGGCGCGCCGGTCTGGTAGTGCTTGGCGTAGTTCGCCAGCACCGTCGGCCAGTCCGCCCACATCTCGTTGACCTGCGACGGGTACTCCACGAAGTCGCGCGGCACGTTCATCGAGAAGTACGGGTAGCGCACGTCCTGGAAGAAGCCGTGCAGGGCGTGGCCGAACTCGTGGAACGCGGTGGTCACCTCGTCCCAGGTCAGCAGGGTGGGCTTGCCGTCCGCCGGCTTGGGGATGTTGAGGTGGTTGGCCACCACCGGCTTCTCGCCCAGCAGCGCGGACTGCGAGACGTAGGTGTTCATCCACGCGCCGCCGCGCTTGGAGGCGCGCGCGTAGGGGTCGAAGATGAAGATGGCCAGGCGCTGGCCGTCCTTGTCGAACACGTCGTAGACCCAGGTGTCCGGGTGGTACTTCGGCAGGTCCGGGCGCGGCTTGAAGGTGATGCCGTAGAGCTGGTTGGCGGCGTAGAACACGCCGTCCTCCAGCACCCGCTTCATCTCGAAGTAGGGTTTGAGCTGGCTCTCGTCGAAGCTGTACTTCGCCGCGCGCACCTTCTCGCTGTAGTACGACCAGTCCCAGGGCTGCAGCTGGAACGAGGGCTGGCCCTTGGCCTTCTGCCCGGCGTCGATCATCGCCTGCAGGTCGGCGCCCTCGCGGCGGGCGTTGGCCACTGCCTTGGGCGCCAGCTGGCGCAGCATGGCGTTGACGTTGTCCTGGTTGCCGGCGGTCTCGTCGGCCAGCACGTAGTTGGCGTAGGTGTCGTAGCCCAGCAGCGCGGCGCGCTCGGCCCGCAGCTTCAGCACCTGGGCGATGATGCCGGTGTTGTCCCACTGGTTGCCGCGGCTGCCGCGCGCCACCGACGCTTCGTGGATGCGTTCGCGCAGCGCGCGGTCCTCCAGCTGCGCCTCGGCCGGCTGGCCGGTGGTGTTGAGCAGGGCGATCACGTACTTGCCGTCGAGGCCGCGCGCGCGGGCGGCTTCGGCCGCGGCCGCCACCTGCTCGTCGCTGAAGCCCTTGAGCGCGGCCGCGTCGTCCACCACCACGGCGGAGGCGTTCACCTCGGCCAGCACGTTCTGGTCGAACTGGGTGCCCAGCTTGGACAGCTCGGTGTTGATCTCGCGGATGCGGGCCTTCTGCGCGTCGCTCAGCGCGGCGCCGGCGCGCACGAAGTCGGTGTAGCGGCGCTCCAGCAGCCGCAGGTCCACCGGGTCCAGCCCCAGGCCGGCGCGGGCGTCGTACAGGGTCTTGATGCGGGCGAACAGCTTCGGGTTGAGCAGGATGGCGTCGCGGTGGGCGGAGAAGCGCGGCGCGTAGTCCTCCTCCAGCTTCTCGCGGACCGGGTTCTTGTCGGTGCCGACCAAGTTGTAGAAGACGCTGGTGGCGCGGTTGAGCACGCGGCCGGTCTTCTCCATCGCCACGATGGTGTTCTCGAAGGTGGGCGGCGCCGGGTTGTCGGCGATCGCCTGGACCTCACGCAGTTCCTGCGCCATGCCGGCGTCGAAGGCCGGGGCGAAGTCGCTGTCGGCGATCTTGTCGAACTGGGGATAGTTCAGGTCCAGCGGGCTGGGAGCGGCGAACGGGCCGCTGTAGGCGGTGGCGGGCATCGGGGCCTCCGTCTGCTGTGGGGGAGTGGGGGCGGTGGCGCAGCCGGCCAGGGCGGTGGCGATGGCTAGCGCCAGGGAAGCGGCGATCGGGCGGGTCATGCGGTCCTCGTCGTCGGAGCGGTCAAAGCCCAAGCCTAGCGCAGCCGGGCGCCGGTGCCCCGTGACGATCGGCACCCCGCTTCACGTTCCGCCGACCGCCGCTGGCCGACAGTGCCGCCTCCCCCGACACGGAGACGCCCCATGGCCGACATCGCCAGCGTGATGACCGCCGACCCCTGCTGCTGCCAGACCGACACCCCGCTGCCGCAGGTGGCGAAGATGATGATCGAGAACGACTGCGGGATGATCCCGGTGGTCGACGCCGACGATCGCCCGATCGGCACCATCACCGACCGCGACATCGCGGTGCGGGTGGTGGCCGCGGGCAAGGACGCCGGCGCCTGCTGCGCCCGCGACGCCATGACCACCCCGGCGCGCACCGTTGCCACCGACACCAGCCTGTACGACGCCACCTGCGTGATGGAGGCCGGCAAGATCCGCCGCCTGGTGGTGGTGGACGGCGACGGCAAGGTGGCCGGCGTGGCCGCCATCGCCGACCTGGCGCTGGCCGGCAAGGACGAGGCCACCGCCCAGGTGGTCAAGGAAGTCTCGGAGCCCGGCCGGGCCTGAGCCCGCGCCCGGCGCGCGCGGCCGCGGGCCTGCCACAATGCAGGCCCCCGACCCGCAGGAGCGCGCCATGGCCACCGCCTACGATTTCGACGCCGTCCGCCTGGACGGCAGCCTGCAGCCGCTGTCGGAATGGCAGGGCAAGGTGCTGCTGGTGGTGAACGTGGCCAGCCGCTGCGGCTTCACCCCGCAGTACGCCGGCCTGGAGGCCCTGTGGCGCGAGTACGGTCCGCGCGGGCTGGTGGTGCTGGGCTTCCCCTGCGACCAGTTCGGCCACCAGGAGCCCGGCGACGCAGAGGAGATCCGCAGCTTCTGCTCGCTGACCTACGACGTGACTTTCCCGATGTTCGCCAAGGTCGAGGTCAACGGCGGCAACGCCCACCCGCTCTGGAAGTGGCTGAAGGACGAGAAGGGCGGGCTGCTGGGGATCGACGCGATCAAGTGGAACTTCACCAAGTTCCTGGTGGGCCGGGACGGCCGGGTGCTGAAGCGCTATGCGCCCACCGACGCCCCGGCTTCTCTCGCGCGCGACATCGAGGCCGCGCTGGGCTGAGTCACTTCTCGACGAAGGCGCGCTCGTACACGTACTCGCCGGCGGTGCCGATCCGCGGCGAGGCGGCGAAGCCGCGGCGGTCCAGGATGGCGCGGAAATCCGCCAGCATCTGCGGGCTGCCGCAGATCATGGCGCGGTCGTGCGCCGGATCCAGCGGGGGGAGCCCGAGGTCGGCCGCGATCCGGCCGCTGTCGAGCAGGTCGGTGATGCGGCCGCGCTGCGAACGGCCATGCCAGAGGAAATCCTCGCGGCTCACGGCGGGGTAGTACAGCAGCTTGGCGCGCACCTCCTCGCCCAGGTATTCGTGGCAGGGCAGGCCGCGCTCGATGTAGTCGCGGTAGGCCAGGTCGGCCGCGCCGCGCACGCCGTGCACCACGACCACCTTCTCGAAGCGCTCGTAGGTGGCGGGGTCCTTGATCACCGCCAGCCAGGGCGCCAGGCCGGTGCCGGTGCCCAGCAGGTACAGGTTGCGGCCGGGGTGCAGGTCGCTGACCAGCAGGGTGCCGGTGGGCTTGCGGCCGATCAGGATGCTGTCGCCCGGCCGGATGTGCTGCAGGCGCGAGGTCAGCGGGCCGTCCTGGACCTTGATGCTGAAGAACTCCAGTTCTTCCTCCCAGTTCGCGCTGGCGATCGAGTACGCGCGCAGCAGCGGCTTGCCGTCGACCTCCAGCCCGATCATCACGAACTGGCCGTTGTCGAAGCGGAAGCCGTCGTCGCGGGTGGTGGTGAAGCTGAAGTACGCGTCGGTCCAGTGGCGGACGTCGAGCACCGTCTCGGTGCCGAAGGGGGAGGCCATGCGGGGTCGGGTCCTGGGTCTGCGGCCATTTTACGCCGCGCCGCAGCATGCGGCTTGACCGGGCGCAAACCCGCGCGCCGGCATGCTGGCGCCATGCCTACCGGAACCCTGTGGACCATCGGCCATTCCACCCGGCCCTGGGACGTGTTCGAGGCGATGCTGGCGCAGGCCGGGATCGCGGTGCTGGCCGACGTGCGCCGCTTCGCCGGCTCGCGCCGGAACCCGCAGTTCTCGCGTGACGCGATGCCCGCGGCCCTGGCCGCCGCCGGGATCCGCTACTGGCCGCTGCCGGCACTGGGCGGGCGCCGGCGCGCGCTGCCCGGCTCGCCCAACACGGCGTGGCGGGTGGAGGCCTTCCGTGCCTATGCCGACCACCTGGCCAGCGCCGACTACATCGAGGCCCGCGAGGCGCTGATGGCGGCCGCGCTGCGCGCGCCGACCTGCGTGATGTGCGCGGAGGCGGTGTGGTGGCGCTGCCACCGGCGCCTGATCGCGGACGATTTCGTCGCCCGGGGCTGGACCGTGCTGCACCTGCTGGCGCCGGGGCGGCCGGCCGAACCGCACGCGCTGAACGTGGACGCGGTGATGGTGGACGGCGTGCTGCGCTACCCGGGGGCGCAGCCCCCGCTACTCTGAGGCGGCCGGCGGGGTCAGTTCCAGCAGCTGGCCCGGGTCCTCGTCGGTGAGCACGTAGACGCGGCCGTCGGCAGCCACCCGCACGTCGCGGATGCGCTTGCCCAGCCCGGTGAGCAGGCGCTCCTCGGACACGATGCGCTCGCCGTCCAGCTGCAGCCGGATCAGGTTGCGGTCGGCCAGCGCGCCCAGCAGCAGGCTGTCGTTCCAGGCGCTTTCCGGATGCCCGGTGAGGAAGGCCATGCCGGACAGTCCGGGCGACTTCGCCCAGACGTGGTACGGGCGCTCCATGCCGGGTGCGGTGCGGCCGCGGGTCTCGGGGTAGGGGCGATTGGTGGCGTAGTCCATGCCGTCGCTGATGACGGGCCAGCCGTAGTTCCTGCCGGGCTCCGGCCGGTTGAGCTCGTCGCCGCCGCGCGGCCCGTGCTCGCTCTGCCACAGGCGGCCGGTGCGCGGATCCACCGCCAGCCCCTGCATGTTGCGGTGGCCGTAGCTCCAGATCGCCTTGCGCACGCCCGGACCTGCAGCAAACGGGTTGTCGGCCGGCTGGGTGCCGTCCAGGTTCAGCCGCACCAGCTTGCCCTGCAGCACCTCCAGGTCCTGCGCCAGCGCCTTCCGGTTGCGTTCGCCCTGGCTGATGAAGACGTGGCCGCCGGGCTTGCCGGCCGTGCCGTCGAAGGCGATGCGCGAGCCGAAGTGCACGTCGCCCTCCAGCTTGGGGAGCTGCCGGTAGATCACGTGCAGGTCCGACAGCGCGGCCTCGCCCAACGTGGCGGTGGCCACCGCGGTGCCGGCGGTGCCGGCCTCGCCCGGTTCGGCGAAGCTCAGCCAGATCCGGCGGTTGCCGGCGAAGCCGGGATCCAGCGCCACGTCCAGCAGGCCGCCCTGGCCCTGCGCGTACACCGCGGGCACCCCGGCGATCGGCGCGGAGACGCTGCCGTCCGCCGCGATCCGCCGCAGCCGGCCGGGACGCTCGGTGACCAGGAACCCGCCGTCGGGCAGCAGCGCCACCGACCACGGGTGGACCAGCCCGCCGGCGATTTCGCGCACCCGCAGGGTGCCCGCCGGGGTGGTTTCGGACAGCGCGGCCGCCGGCGACGCGGACCCGGGCCCCGGCGCGGCCGCCGGTGCGGCAGGTTGCGTGCAGGCGCACAGCGCCAGCGCAATGGCGGAGAGGGTCCGGCGGATGGTGCGCATGTCGCCTCCTCAGCGGTAGCCCGCGGCCTGCAGTTCGAACAGCTCGGCGTAGCGGCCGCCCTGCGCCATCAGCTGCTCGTGGGTGCCGCTGGCCTCGACCTTGCCGTCGGCCAGCACCAGGATGCGGTCGGCCATGCGCACGCTGGAGAAGCGGTGGCTGATCAGGACCGCGGTCTTGTCGTCGGACAGTTCCTTGAAGCGCTCGAACACCTCGAACTCGCTGCGCGCGTCCAGCGCCGCGGTCGGCTCGTCGAGGATCATCACCTGGGCGTCGCGCATGTAGGCGCGCGCGATCGCGATCTTCTGCCACTGCCCGCCGGACAGGTCCACGCCCTCCTTGAAGCGGCGGCCGATCACCTGCTCGTAGCCCTTCGGGAGCCCGGCGACCACGCCGTCGGCCATGCCGCGGCGGGCGGCCTGCTCGATCCGCGCGCGGTCGTCCATGGCGTCGATCTGGCCCACGCCGATGTTCTCGGCCGCGGTCAGGTGGTAGCGGACGAAGTCCTGGAAGATCACGCCGATGTTGGCGCGCAGGTCGTCCAGGTCGTAGTCGCGCAGGTCGCGCCCATCCAGCAGGATGCGGCCCTCGTCGGGGTCGTACAGCCGCGCCAGCAGCTTGACCAGGGTGGTCTTGCCGGCGCCGTTCTCGCCCACCAGCGCCAGCACCTCGCCGGCGCGCAGCTCGAAGCTCAGGCCCCGCAGCGCCCAGCGGTCCGCGCCCTCGTAGCGGAAGCCCACGTCCTCGAACGCGAAGCCGCGGCGGATCGGGTCCGGCACCGGCAGCGCGCCCGGGCGGGAGGCGATTTCCGGCTGGATCTCGAAGAACGAGTAGAGGTCGTCCAGGTACAGCGCCTGCCCGGCCACCTGCGAGAAGCCGCTGAGCAGGCTTTCCAGCAGCTGGCGCAGGCGGCGGAAGCTGCCGGCCAGGAAGGTGAGGTCGCCGATGCTGAAGTCGCCGCGCACGGTGCGCCAGGCGATGTAGGCGTAGGCCACGTAGTAGCCCAGCGTCCCCAGCGCCGCCAGCAGCGTGCCCCAGAACGCGCGCTTGCGGGCCAGGATGCGGTTGGCCTCGTAGAACTTCTGCGACAGCACCCGGAAGCGCTCGATGAAGAAGCGGTTGAGGTTGAAGATCTTGACCTCTTTCGCGGTCTCCACGCTGGCGCCCATCTGCCGCAGGTACTCCAGCTGCCGGCGCTCCGGGGTCCACTGGAAGTTGAGCGAGTAGTTGAGCGCGTTGAAGTGCGACTCGCCCACGAACGCCGGCACCAGCGCGATCGCCAGCAGCACCATCAGCCACGGCGCGTAGGCCAGCAGGCCGGCGGCGAAGCTCACCACGGTGATCGCGTCCTGGGCCTGGCCGAACAGCTGGCCCATCAGGTTCATGCGGCCCATGGTCTGGCGGCGCGCGCGGTCCAGCTTGTCCTGCAGGTCGGCGTCCTCGAAGTCCTCCAGGTCCAGGGTGGCCGCGTGCTCCATCAGGCGGATGCTGGTGGCGTTGGTGAAACGCTCGGAGAGCAGCGTGTCCACGTAGCTGGTCAGCCGCCCCAGCAGGTCGGAGCCGATCGCCAGCGCGAACTCCGTGGCCAGCAGCGCCAGCAGGTGGTCCAGCTGGCCGCCGCGCCAGGCCACCATCGGGTCCTGGGCCACCCCGGCACCGATCAGCCGCACCGCCTCGTCGATGATCAGCTTGCCCACGTAGAGGGTGGCGATGGGCAGGAACGCCCGCACCAGCCGCAGCCCCATCGAGGCCAGGGTCATCGGCCGGCTGGTGGCCCAGATCTCGCGCAGGAACGGCGGGATGTTGCGCATCGCCCCGAAGCGCTGGCGCAGGTTGAGCTGGTGGGAGGGAAGGGGCGGTGGCATGCGCGGCAGTGTCTCCGCCCGGTCGTCCGGGCCGGGTGAATGGGCGATCCGTCGTAAAATAGCGGCTTCACTCCCCGCGTGCCGCCATGACCAGCCAGCCATCCGCCGGGGCCTCGGCCCCGATCAGGCAGGACGACCTGATCCAGTCCGTCGCCGACGCCCTGCAGTACATCAGCTACTACCACCCCGTCGACTACATCCGCAGCCTGGCCGCCGCCTACGAGCGCGAGCAGTCGCCCGCGGCCCGCGACGCCATTGCCCAGATCCTGATCAATTCGCGCATGTGCGCCGAGGGCCACCGGCCGATCTGCCAGGACACCGGCATCGTCACCGTGTTCCTGGAGGTGGGGATGGACGTGCGCTGGGAGGGCTTCACCGGCTCGCTGGAGGATGCCGTGAACGAAGGCGTGCGGCGCGCCTACAACCACCCGGACAACCGCCTGCGCGCCAGCGTGCTGGCCGACCCGGCCGGCAAGCGCAGCAACACCCGCGACAACACCCCGGCGGTGGTCAACGTCAAGATCGTGCCCGGCGGCAAGGTCGACGTGATCGTGGCGGCCAAGGGCGGCGGTTCGGAGGCGAAGTCGAAGTTCGCCATGCTCAATCCGTCCGATTCCATCGTCGACTGGGTGCTCAGGACGGTGCCGACGATGGGCGCCGGCTGGTGCCCGCCGGGCATGCTGGGCATCGGCATCGGTGGCACCGCCGAGAAGGCGATGCTGCTCGCGAAGGAATCGCTGATGGAGCACATCGACATCCAGGAGTTGATCGCGCGCGGCCCGGCCAACCGCATCGAGGAGCTGCGCATCGAGCTGTACGAGAAGGTCAACGCGCTGGGCATCGGCGCCCAGGGCCTGGGCGGCCTGACCACCGTGCTGGACGTCAAGATCAAGGACTACCCGACCCACGCGGCGAACCTGCCGGTGGCGATGATCCCGAACTGCGCCGCCACCCGCCACGCGCACTTCACCCTGGACGGCTCCGGCCCAGTGATGCTGGACGCGCCGTCGCTGGAGCACTGGCCCAAGCTCACCTACGACGCCTCGAAGGGCCGCCGCGTCGACCTCGACACCGTGACCCGCGAGGAGGTCGCCAGCTGGGCGCCCGGCGAGGTGCTGCTGCTCAACGGCAAGCTGCTCACCGGCCGCGACGCCGCGCACAAGCGCATGGTGGACATGCTCGACAAGGGCGAGCCGCTGCCGGTCGATTTCAACGGCCGCTTCATCTACTACGTCGGCCCCGTCGATCCGGTCCGCGACGAGGTGGTGGGCCCGGCCGGCCCGACCACCGCCACCCGCATGGACAAGTTCACCGGGCAGGTGCTGGCGCAGACCGGCCTGCTGGGCATGGTCGGCAAGGCCGAGCGTGGCCCGGCCGCCATCGAGGCGATCCGCAAGCACAAGTCGGTCTACCTGATGGCGGTGGGCGGCGCGGCCTACCTGGTCTCGAAGGCGATCAAGGCCTCGCGCGTGGTGGGGTTCGCCGACCTCGGCATGGAGGCGATCTACGAATTCGAGGTCAGGGACATGCCGGTCACCGTGGCGGTGGATTCGGCCGGCACCTCGGTCCACCAGACCGGGCCGCGCGAATGGCAGTCGCGGATCGGCAAGATACCGGTGGTGGTGGCATGAGCAGCACCCGGGTCGTAGCCGGGCCGGGGTTCCGGGTCTGCTTCGACGACGAACCCGGCTACCTGCGCGCGTACGTCTTCGACGGCACCGATTCGCGCGACGTCTCGATCGCGATGTGGCGGATGCTGGCCGACGAATGCCGGCGCGTCGGCGCGGGCCGGCTGATGGTGCTGGAGGACCTGCTGGCCACGGTGGAGGTGGCGGAGATCGAGGCGGTCATCGACGCCATGCGCGACGCCGGCATGGGCGAGGTGCGCACCGCGTTCGTGGAGCTGCGCGACGACATCCAGGGCAGCGAGCACGGCGAGATCCTGTGCCGCGAGCGCGGGATGACCGTGCGGATCTTCTCCAACGAGGTGGAGGCGCGCCGCTGGCTGGTCTACGGCGCCTGAGCCCGCCCGCTAAAGCTGCGACTTCAGCGGCAGGATGAACCGCTCGAACAGCTTTTCCTTCAGCGGCCGCGCCTTCCATTTCTCGTAGTCGAAGCGGACGGTGGGCTTGAGGTCGGCCTCGAACACCTCGGTCATGCGCGCGGCGAACGCCGGGTCGTACACGTTGAGGCTGGCCTCGTCGTTCAGGCGGAAGCTGCGCAGGTCGAAGTTGGTGGAGCCCACCGAGACCATCAGCCCGTCCACCACCAGTAGCTTGTTGTGCATCATGGTGGGCTGGTATTCGTAGATCTCGACGCCGGCCAGCAGCAGGTCGCCCCAGTTCGCCTTGGAGGCCAGCCGCACGGTGTCCGAATCGATGTGCTTGCCGGGGACGATCACCCGGACCCGCACGCCGCGCAGGCGCGCGGCCACCAGCGCCTTGATGATCAGCTCGTCGGGGACGAAGTAGGCCGCCTCGAGGTCGATCGAGCGCTCGGCGGCGGCGATCGCCATCAGGTACATCAGGTGCATGCTCTCGCTGCCCCCGGCGGGCGAGGCGATGAACATGTGGGCGTCCATCTCGCCCACGCGTTCCAGCGGTGGGAAATAGTCCGCGCCGTTGAGGACCACGCCGGTGGTCTTGATCCAGTTGTCGTTGAAGGCGGCCTGGACCTGCGCCACCACCGGCCCGCGGATGCGGAAGTGCAGGTCGCGCCAGTGGTCGGGATCCTGGGCGTGGCCTTCCCACTGGTCGGCGATGCCCACGCCGCCGGTGAAGGCCACGGTGCCGTCCACCACCAGCAGCTTGCGGTGGGTGCGGTTGTTGAGCCGGCCCAGGTTGTACCACTTGAGCGGGCGGTACTGGTGGACCTCCACCCCGGCGTCCTTGAGGCGCTGCAGCAGCGCGTCCTCCATCTTCATGCTGCCGGCCCAGTCCACCATCACCTTCACCGCCACGCCCGCGCGGGCGCGCTCGACCAGGGCGTCGGCGAACCGGGTGCCGATGTCGCCCGACCAGTAGATGTAGGTCTCGAAGGTGATGGTCTTCTGCGCGGCTTGGATGGCCTCCAGCATCGCCGGGAAGATTTCCTCGCCGTTCTCGAGGTCCTCCACGAGGTTGCCGGGCACGATGCCGGGGCCGAGCATCACCCCCATCTCGCGCCGGAACTGCGGGTCGGCCACCGCGTAGCGGTGCTCGATCTTGCGCTCCAGCGCCTTCTCGGGGGTCTTGAAGTTGGCCGCCAGGGCGACCAGTAGCAGTGTCAGCGCCGCGGTCACGGCGATCGTCCAGAGCATGCGCCTGCGACTCCAGTGTTGCCAGGAACTCAAGGTCCGGGTGTCCTGCATTCGGCCGTGGCCGGTCGGGTCAGGTTCCTGAATCCGCCGCGATTGCGGCGTGAAGGGCGCTCACAGGAACCATGCCAGGGCGAACAGGCCGAGCATCGCGAACGCCAGGCCGAGCTTCAGGCCCACGCCCAGCAGGATGCCCAGCCAGGTGCCCATGCCGATGCGCGCGGCCTGGCCCAGGTGCCCGGGTTGCACGCTGCGCCGGTGCAGGAGTTCGCCGGCCACGGCGCCGGCGAACGGCCCAAACAGCAGCCCGAACGGCCCCAGCGCCAGGCCGGCCACGGTGCCCAACACGGCGCCGGCCACCGCCATCCGGCTGGCGCCGACCCGCCTGGCGCCCACCGCGGTGGCCCAGACGTCGATCGCGAGCGAGGCCAGCGTCAGCAATCCGAGCACCACCAGCATCGGCACCCCGACCTTCTCGAAGCCGCCCGCCCAGGCCGCCAGCAGCATGCCCGCGAACACCAGCGGCAGGCCCGGCAGCGCCGGCAACAGCGTGCCGGCCATTCCGGCCAGGACCAGCGCGGCGGCCAGCAGGTAGTAGAGGAGGGTGGCGTCCATCGTGAGGATCCTGCGCGGTCGGTGGCCCGAGTATGCGGTCCCGGACGCGACGACGGGCCGCCGGAGCGGCCCGTCGCGGGCGTTATCGCAACGTCGAGGCTCAGCGCAGGTAGGCGTGGCCGTTGGCGATGCGGACGTAGGAGCCGACCCGGATCGAGCCCAGGTCGTCCTGCATCACCACGGTTTCGCGGCCGTCCTGCATCCGCACGTAGATGTTGTAGCCGGTGCCGTTGCGGTTCTGGATGGCGTTGCCGATCAGGGCGCCCGCGGCCGCACCGGCCACGGTGGCGGTGTTCTGCTTGCCGGTGCTGTCGGTCTGGTTCTTGGCCAGTTCGCGCGCGGCCACGGCACCGACCAGGCCGCCGACCACGGCGCCGGTGGCGTTGGGGGCGCGGCTGCCGGCCCCGGTTTCGATCCGGGTCACGGTGCCGCAGTCGTAGCAGGCGGTGCCGGAGGGGGCAGGGCCGTAGTAGCCGTCGTTGCTGCCATAGCCATTGGCGCCGGTGCTGGCGCAGCCGACGGTGGCGGCCATGGCCAGGGCCAGCGTGGCGGTGCCGGCGATCTTCATCATCGGAATGCGGTTCATGCGGTGCTCCAGGGTGTGGGGGACGTCGCGAGGATCCTCGGGCCGGCGGCCTGAACGCCTTGCGAAGGACGGCCCGCTCCCCTGCGGGCGTCCACCTGCGGTTCACCGATGTCGCGGCGGCGCGAAGGCCGCGGAAACGGAAACGGCCCGCATCGGCGGGCCGTTTCCGGGGGACGGCGGTCCCGGTCAGTTCTGGAACGGGTTGTTCTCGGCGAAGTACTCGTGGCTGTCGGCGTTGTTGAGGGCGCCGTTCGGATCGGTGATGGCCAGGTTCTTCGCGCCGGACTGGCCGTACACCACGTCGTCGGTGCCGGCGACCACGTTGAAGTGGCTCATCTCGTGGACCAGGGTGCCGGCCTTGGAGTCGGTGCCGGTGGTCGGCGCGCTCCAGAACGCCTTGCAGACGAAGATCTCGTACGGCTTGGTGGGATAGACGTAGGCGTAGTAGTTCTGGTTGCAGCCGCAGTTGACCTTGATCTGGCCGCCGTTCTGGTCCATGGCCGAGTCGATCGCGGCGAAGTGCTGGGTGGCGGTGTTGTAGCGGCTGCTGGTGTAGGCGCCGAACCAGGTGGCGTAGCGCGGCCCCTGGTTGTTCGCGTTGAGGTAGCCCTTGGCGTTCTCGGTGTAGCCGCGGGCGCCGGTGATCGCGCTGCCGATGCCGGTGATCTGGGTGCTGGAGCAGCCTACGGTGGTCACGCCGTTGATGCTGCCGGTACCGCCACCGCCGCCGCCCGGCTTGCCCTTGCCGGTGGGCTTGGCCGTCTGCGGCTGCTTGCCGGCGGCGTACATCCGCAGCGGGGCGCTGCGCAGGACCACCGGGCTGCCGTTGCGGCCGGCGAGCATGCGGCCGTCGGAGGTGGAGGCGTGCTGCAGCGCCGAGGCCAGCACGATGGTGTAGGTGCCGCCCTGGCGCATGTCGTAGGCGTCGGCCAGCCGCACCACGCCGCGCACGCTCTGGCCGGGCCGCAGCACGGCGAAGTCGCCGGCGGTCGGCAGGCCGCGCTTGATCATGGGCCCTTCATAGGCCACTGGCTGGCCGTCGCGGCTGACCTGGAACAGCTTGCCCTGGAGCTCGCCGAGCGGCAGCTGGTAGCGCGGCACGCGCAGGGTGCGGCTGCCGGCATTGGTGAGCACGACCTCTACCCCGCCGTCGGCGGCGTACAGGCCTACCCGCAGCGGGCTGCCGGTGGCGGCGGGCGCTGCGGCGGTGGCGGCGGCGATGGCGCCCGCGAGCACGGCGAGGCCGGCGCTGGCACGGAAGAGCGTGGCGTTCATGCGGTTTCCCCGGGATTGGCTGGACGATGGCCGCGGGCGCGGCCGGCCGACGATAACCGTGATCGCGGTCGCGCACATGCCGCGTTGCAGCAGGCGCCAGGGCCCCCCGGGAAGGCATGGCGGCGGGCCGTTGCCGCGCCGCCGCCGCGCCGGACTAGTTGCGGAAATCCTGGTGGCAGGCCTTGCAGGCCTGGCCGATCGCCTCGACCGTGGCGGCCAGGCCCTGGCAGGACAGCGGCGGGCTGGCGATGGCCTTGTCCATCGCCGCGCGCATCCCGGCGCTGGCGTCGGCGAACCGCTGGTCCTCGCGCAGGTCGGGGAAGGCGGCGTCGAGGTCGTTGGCGGACATCCGCAGGGCCTGCAGGTGCGGCAGCACGTCGGTGGCGTTGCAGCGGTTCTGCGCCATGTCGGCCTTCAGCTGGGACACGTGCCAGGCCTGCACGGTCATCAGCGACTCGGGGAAATGGTCCTTGCGCTGGTCCAGCGCGCGCAGCGCCATGACGGTCGCGACCGCGCCCAGCACCAGGCCGAGCAGCAGCAGGAACAGGTAGCGGCCGCCATTGGACGGGCGGCGGTTGGGGTCGACGTTGGACATGAAGGCTCCCTGCGGTGGGTGGAGGCCCCTACGTTAGGGGCGATTGGCGCGCGGCGCGAATGGTGGAGTGGACAGGGGCGGCGCCGACGCGGCGCGGCGACGCTGGCCGCGCGGGCGCACGGCCAGGTGCCAGGCCCTCACCACCCCATGTGGTGGCCGCCGTTGATGTCGAGGTTCGAGCCTGTGATCCAGCCGGCCTGCTCGTCGGCCAGGAAGCCCACGCCGTAGGCGATCTCCTCCGGCGTGCCCAGGCGCCCGGTGGGGATGTCGGCGACGATCTTGGCGCGCACCTCCTCGGGCACCGCCATCACCATGTCGGTGGCGATGTAGCCGGGCGAGATCGTGTTGACGGTGATGCCGTTGCGGGCGTTCTCGCGCGCCAGCGAGATGGTGAAGCCGTGCATGCCGGCCTTGGACGCCGCGTAGTTGGCCTGGCCGTACTGGCCCTTGAGGCCGTTGATCGAGCTGATCTGGATGATCCGGCCCCACTTGCGCTCGCGCATGCCCTCGATCACCGGACGGGTGACGTTGAAGCAGGCGTTGAGGTTGGTGTTGATCACGTCCATCCACTGGTCCGGCTTCATCCGGTGGAAGGTGCCGTCGCGGGTGATGCCGGCGTTGTTGACCAGGATGTCGATCGGCCCCAGCCGGGATTCGACCTCGCGGATCATCGCCTGGGCCTCTTCCGGCGAGGTGACGTCGCCCCTGGCGATGGCCACGTCGTAGCCCTCGGCCTGCATCCTGTCCTGCCAGGCGCGGGCCTTCTCCTCGTTGCGGTAGTTGGTGGCCACGCGGTGGCCCATCCCGGCCAGGCGCTTGACGATCGCGGTACCGATGCCGCCGGTGCCGCCGGTGACCATTGCGACCCTCGGGGTCATGCGCTGCTCCTGCAAAGGGAAAACGGAAGCCGTGATTCTAGGGCGCGCGCGTTGCGTTTGTGTTGTGCGGCGCGGCGGGCAGCGTCTGCGCGCGGCGCGGGACCGCGTGCAGGCGGAACGCGGCGGTGGCCGCGCGCAGGAAGCTGGCGGTGTCCATGTCGGCGTCGCCGGGCAGCGCCGCCTGGCCCAGGCAGCGCCACAGCAGGCGCAGCGTGCGCACCGGGTCGGCCTCGTCCACCGGCAGCGCCGCCTCCGACTTCGACAGCTTCCTGCCGTCCGCGCCCAGCAGCAGCGGCAGGTGCGCATGGCGCGGCGTGGGCAGGTCCAGCGCCCGCTGCAGCAGGATCTGCCGCGGGGTGGAGTCCAGCAGGTCCGCCCCGCGCACCACGTCGGTGATGCCCTGTTCGCCGTCGTCCACCACCACCGCCAGCTGGTAGGCCCACAGCCCGTCCGCGCGCAGCAGCACGAAGTCGCCCACCTCGCGGTCCACCCGCTGCACCACGCGGCCGTGCACGCCGTCGTCGAAACCGATCTCGCAGCCGTCGGGTACGCGCATGCGGATGGCCGGGTCCGGGCGCGGGGCAGTGGCCACGCAGCGCCGGTGCACGCCGCCTGCGGCCGCCAGTTCGGCCCGGCTGCAGTGACATTCGAAGGCCTGGCCGCGTGCCAGCAGGGCGTTCAGCGCGCCTCGATAGAGGTGGCCGCGCCGGCTCTGGAACGCCAATTCCCCGTCCGCATGCAGGCCGAAGGCGGCCAGCGTGGCCAGCTGCGAACGGGCCGCGCCGGGCACCTCGCGCGGCGGATCCAGGTCCTCGATCCGCACCCGCCAGGCGCCGCCGGCCTGGCGCGCCAGCAGCCAGCTGGCGAACGCGGCCAGCATCGAGCCGGCGTGCAGCGGCCCGGTGGGCGAGGGGGCGAAGCGCCCGCGGTAGGCGGTGTCCGGCATGCCGCGGTCCCGGGCCGGCGCCCGCGGCTCAGCCGAATTCGTAGTTCATGGTCGGCGTGACCGGCGCCATGAACTGGCCCTGCACGTAGTCCACGCCACTGCCGAACAGGAAGGTGATGCTGCCGGCGTCCTGCACGAAGTCGGCGATGGTCTGCATGCCGCTGGACTTGGCCATGGTGGCGATCTGCCGGACCCGCGCCTGGTTCTCGGCGCTGGCGCCCAGGTCCTTCATGAAGCCGCGGTCGATCTTGATGATGTCCACCGGGAAGTGGGCCAGCAGCTGGGTGGAGTTCAGGCCGGAGCCGAACTGCTCCAGGCAGACCCGACAGCCCAGTTCCGACACCGCGGCCTGGAATTCCTGGGCGGCGCGCAGCAGGGTGAAGACCTTGGCCTCGGGCACCGAGAACACCAGCAGCTCCCCCGGGATCGCGGCATCGGCGATCGCCTCGGCGATCACGTCCAGGATGGCGCGGTCCTGCAGCGTGGCCTGCGACAGCTTCACCAGCAGGGTGGTGCGGTTGCCGGCGGCCAGGCGCTCGGCGATCACCGCGATCGCGCGGCGGATCACCCAGCCGTCGATCTCCGGCAGCAGGCCGTGGTCCTCGGCGATCTGGAAGAACGACAGCGGCGGCACCAGCTCGCCCATCACCGTGGTCATGCGCAGGAACGTCTCGTACATCTCGACGTGCTCGCCCTGCAGGTTGACGATCGGCTGGTAGTGCAGGACAAAGCGGTCCTCCTGCAGCGCCTCGCGGATGCGGCCCACCCAGGTGCGGATGCGTTCCTCCTCGGCGCGGTCCACGGCGGCCGGGTCGAAGATCTCCACGCTGTTGCCGCCCACGCTGCTGGCGGACTGCAGGCACTGGGTGGCCTTGGCCAGCACCTGCGGCACGCTGGCGATCTTCTCGCTCACCTGCACCGCGCCGATGCTGACGGTGGCGTTGAGCGAATGCTCGCCGACCTCCACCACGTGCCCGGCGAACAGCCCGCGGATGCGCTCGGCGAGCTGGGTGGTCTGGACGTGGTCGCTGTCGCCGGCCAGCACCGCGAACTGGAATTCGCCCACGCGCGCGGTGGGCATGCCGGGCGGCACGGCGCTGGACAGGCGCTGCGCCAGCGCGGCCATCAGGCTGTCGCCCGCGCCCAGCCCGACCGCCTTGAGCAGCTGCGCCGAGTGGTCCGGCTCCACCAGCAGCAGGCCGTGGGTGGCGGCCTGGGTGGCGGCGCTGGCCACGGCTTCCTCCACCCGGTGCAGGAAGGTGGGGCGGTTGAGCAGGCCGGTGGCGTGGTCGCGCTGCTTGAGCTCCTCCACCTGGCGCGCCAGCTCCGGGTCCACGCCCTGGGCCTGGCGCCGGAACACCACCTGCTGGCAGGGCTCGCCCTCGTACTGGGCGGCGGTGAACTCCATCACCGCCGGGAACTCGTTGCCCTCGATGTCGTGCGCGGTCAGCTCGTAGCGCGGCGGCGGCGGCTCGCCCTTCGACAGCCGCTTCAGCAGCTGCTTGAACTCGGCCACGTCGGCCGAGGCCACCAGGTCCAGCAGCGACATGCCCTCGATGTCCTCGAAGGATTCGTAGCCGAACATCTCCAGGTAGGCCGGGTTGGCGCGGATGTGCATGCCCTCGTGGATGTAGGCGATCGGCTCGCGCGAGGAATCGATCAGCATGTCGCAGCGGCGCTCGGTCTCGCGCACCTGCGCCTCCAGCTGGCGCTGCGAGCGGCGCGCGTCCAGGTCGGACCAGGCCTCGCGGACCACGCGCAGGAACTGCTGCGGGCGGCTGCGCAGGGCCACGCCCTGGGCGCCGTGGGCCTGCACCGCGTCCAGCAGGTCGTCGCTCACGCCGTCCAGCACCGCCAGCAGGGGCACGTCGCGACCGCAGGCGCCGACCACCGCGGCCACCTCGTCGAACGGCAGGCTGCGGCAGGCGTGCTCGGCCAGCACCAGGTCCACCGTCTGCTGCTGCAGCTGCGCGGCCAGCTCGTCGACCGACTCCGGCCGCAGGGGGCGCACCGCGATGCCGGCGTTGCGCAGGCTGCTGACGATGGCCTCGGCCTCGTTGACCTGGTCGTCGACCAGCACCAGTCGCAGCGCGGTGTCCTTGCCGATGGCCATGCGTGTGTGGGGTCTCGATGCGGGGGATGGCGCGAGGCTACATCATTCCGCGCCGGCCGGGCGCGCGCGGGCCGCCGCCAGCGGGGTCTTGCCGGGCTGGCCGGCGACCTCGCGCACCAGCCGCGGCAGCAGGTAGCCGGGCAGGCGCGCGGCCAGCGCCGCGTGCAGGGCCAGCGCCCGGGCGTCGTCGACCTCGAAGTGGGCGGCGCCCGCCACCCGGTCCAGCTGGTGCATGTAGTAGGGCAGCACGCCGGCCTCGAAGCCGCGTTCGCACAGCGCCGCCAGCGCCTCGAGCGAATCGTTGACCCCGCGCAGCAGCACCGCCTGGTTGAGCAGGGTCGCACCGGCGCCGCGCAGGCGGGCCATCGCGGCATCCACCGCGGCGTCGAATTCGCGGGCATGGTTGGCGTGCACCACCACCGCCACCGGCCAGGGCAGGCCGCCCAGCCACGCCAGCAGGCCCTCGTCCACGCGCTCGGGCAGGACGACGGGCAGGCGGGTGTGGAGGCGCAGGCGGCGCAGGTGCGGGACGGCGCCCAGGGCGTCGGACAGCTCGGCCAGCTTGTGGTCGGCCAGCGACAGCGGGTCGCCGCCGGACAGGATGACCTCGTGGATCGACGGATCCCCGGCGATCAGCGCCACCGCGTCCCGCCAGCCGGCCGCGGCGGCGGTGTCCTCGGCGTAGGGGTAGTGGCGGCGGAAGCAGTAGCGGCAGTTGATGGCGCAGCTGCCGGTGGCGACCAGCAGGGCGCGGCCCTCGTACTTGTGGATGACGCCGCCGCCGCGCCGCGCGGCGGTGTCGCCCACCGCGTCCAGGCCGAAGCCGGGGACCACGCGCTCCTCGTCCAGCACCGGCAGCACCTGCCGCAGCAGCGGGTCGTGCGGGTCGCCGGGGCGCATCCGGGCCACGAACCCGCGCGGCACCCGCAGCGGGAACTGCCGCGCCGCGGCCTCGGACAGGCCCCCGGCCAGAGCGTCCAGCCCCAGCAGCGCGAGCAGTTCGCGCGGGTCGCGCACGGCCTCGCGCCACAGCGCCTGCCAGCGGCGGGGCCCGGGTTGCTGCATGGCGGTGGGGGCTGCGGGTATCATGCGGGCTGCGATCCGACGCGCGTCCCGGCCCGGCCGGGACTTTCCTGAACCCCACATTCTAAGCCGCCCGTGCGGGTGGCCCCAAGGAGCACCCATGGCCTCCCTCGGCATGAACGACGTCAAGAACGGGATGAAGATCCTGGTGAACAACGAACCCTCGATCATCACCGAAACCGATTACGTCAAGCCGGGCAAGGGCCAGGCCTTCACCCGCGTGCGCTACCGCCAGATCCGCACCGGCCGGGTGCAGGAAATCACCATGAAGTCCACCGACTCGGTGGAAGCCGCCGACGTGGTCGATACCGACATGCAGTTCCTGTACGCCGACGGCGAGTACTGGCACTTCATGAACCCGGAGAGCTTCGAGCAGATCCAGGCCGACAAGACCGGCGTGGGCGAGGCCTCGAAGTGGCTGAAGGGCGAGGAGCAGTGCGTGGTCACCCTGTTCAACGGCACGCCGATCCAGGTCACCCCGCCGAACTTCGTGGAGCTCAAGATCGTCGAGACCGACCCGGGCGTGCGCGGAGACACCTCCGGCGGCGGCGGCAAGCCGGCCATTTTGGAGACCGGCGCGGTGGTCCGCGTCCCGCTGTTCGTCGGCCAGGAAGAGGTGATCAAGGTCGACACCCGCAGCGGCGAATACGTCAGCCGGGTCAAGTAAGGCGATGGCCGACGCCGCGCGGGAAGCCTGCGACGTCCTGATCGAGGCCGGCTGGGTGGTGCCGGTGGAGCCGCACGGCGTGGTCCTGGAGGACCATGCGGTGGCGGTCTCCGGCGGGCGGATCGTGGCGGTGCTGCCGGTCGCCGAGGCGCGCGCGCGCTTCGACGCGGCCGAGGTGGTGGCGCGGCCGGACGGCGCGCTGCTGCCGGGGCTGGTCAACGCGCACACCCACAACCCGATGACCCTGCTGCGCGGCATCGCCGACGACCTGCCGCTCAAGGTCTGGCTGCAGCAGCACATCTGGCCGGTGGAAGCGGCGGTGATCGGGCCGGAGTTCGTGGCCGACGGGATCGCGCTGGCGATCGCCGAGATGCTGCGCGGCGGCACCACCTGCTGCAACGAGAACTACTTCTTCCCCGACGTCCAGGCGGCCACCTACAGGCGCCACGGCTTCCGCGCGCGGGTGGGGCTGCCGGTGATCGACTTCCCCACCGCCTGGGCCCAGGGCGACGACGAATACTTCGACCGCGCCGGCGAGGTGCACGACGCCTGGCGCGACGACGCGCTGGTCGCCACCGCGTTCGCGCCGCACGCGCCGTACACCGTGAGCGACGCCAACTTCGAGCGCATCCGGATGCTGGCCGACCAGCTGGACATCCCGGTCCACCTGCACCTGCACGAGACCGCGCAGGAAGTGCGGCAGTCGCTGGAGCAGCACGGGCAGCGGCCGATCGCGCGGATCGACCGCCTGGGCCTGCTCAACGACCGCCTGATCGCGGTCCACATGACCCAGCTGACCGAGGCCGAGATCCGCCTGTGCGCGGAGCGCGGCGTCAGCGTGGTGCACTGCCCGGAATCCAACCTCAAGCTGGCCTCCGGCTTCTGCCCCGCCTGCGCGCTGGAGCGCGCCGGGGTCAACCTGGCCATCGGCACCGACGGCTGCGCTTCCAACAACGACCTCGACATGTTCGGCGAAACACGCACCGCGGCCCTGCTGGCCAAGGCGGTGGCGGACGATGCCGCCGGCTTCGACGCCTTCACCGCGCTGCGCGCGGCCACGCTGGGCGGCGCCCGGGCGCTGGGCTTCGACCACCTGGTGGGCAGCATCGAGCCCGGCAAGCAGGCCGACCTGGCCTGCGTCGACCTGTCGCCGCTGGAAACCCAGCCGCTGCACCACGTGGTCTCGCAGCTGGTGTACGCCACCGGGCGCCACCAGGTGGACGACGTCTGGATCGCGGGGGCGCGCAAGCTGGACCGCCGCCGGCTGGTGGACATGGACACGGAGGCGCTGGTGGCCAAGGCGCGCGAATGGCGCGCGCGGATCGCGCAGGTGCGGACCTCGTGAGCGCGCCCAACTTCTCCCAGGCCGAGCTCGACAAGTTCGACGAGCTGGCCCAGCGCTGGTGGGACCCCGAGGGCCCGCAGAAGGCGCTGCACGCGCTCAACCCCGCGCGCCTGGGCTACGTGGCCGCGCGCTGCGAGCTGCGCGGCGCGGCGGTGCTGGACGTGGGCTGCGGCGGCGGGCTGCTGAGCGAGGCGCTGGCCCGGGCCGGCGCGCGGGTCACCGCCATCGACCTGGCGCCGAACCTGCTCAAGGTCGCGCGCCTGCACGGGCTGGAATCGGGCGTGCAGGTCGACTACCGGCAGCTGCCGGTGGAAGCGCTGGCGGAGGAAGCGCCGGCCAGCTTCGACGCCATCACCTGCATGGAGATGCTGGAGCACGTGCCGGACCCGGGTGCGGTGGTGCGCGCCTGCGCGACGCTGCTCAAGCCGGGAGGCCGGCTGTTCCTGTCCACCCTCAACCGCACCCCGGCGGCATTCGCGCTGGCCATCGTCGGCGCCGAGTACGTCGCGCGCCTGCTGCCCAGGGGCACCCACCAGTACCGCGACTTCATCAAGCCCTCCGAGCTGGCCGGCCTGCTGCGCGAGGCCGGGCTGGAGCTGGAGGACGTCAGCGGGCTGCTGTACGAGCCGTGGCGCAACGCCGCCCGCATCGCGCGCCGCACCGGCGTCAACTACCTGGCCTGCGCCGCCATGCCGGCATGAGCCCCGCGTTTCCGCCGCTGGTGCTGTTCGACCTGGACGGCACCCTGCTGGACAGCGCGCCGGACATGCTGGCCACGGTCAACCGCCTGCGCGCCGCGCGCGGCCACGGGCCGATGCCGCTGGAAGCCCTGCGTCCGCACGTCTCCCGGGGCTCGCGGGCGATGAGCGCGGCGGCGCTGCCGGAACTCGGCGGCGAGGTGCCGGGCGAGCTGGTGGAAGAGTTCCTGGCCATCTACGCGGACGAGCTGGGCCGGCACGGCGCGCCGTTCGAGGGCGTGGCCGAACTGCTGGACGCGATCGAGGCCGCCGGCGCGCGCTGGGGCATCGTCACCAACAAGCCGGAATACCTGGCCGTGCGGGTGCTGCCGCCGCTGGGCTGGGACGCGCGCTGCGCGGTCCTGCTGGGCGGCGACAGCCTGCCGCAGCGCAAGCCGCATCCGCTGCCGCTGCTGCATGCCGCGCAGGCCCTGGGCGTGGACATCGCCGACTGCGTCTACGTGGGCGACGACCAGCGCGACATCGAGGCCGCTCGCGCGGCGGGGATGCGCTCGCTGGTGGCGCTCTGGGGCTACCGGCCGGCGGACGACGCGCCGGAGGCCTGGGGCGGGGATGCGCTGGCGGCCGGCCCGCGCGACCTGCTGGACCCCGCGCTTTGGGAGCGCCTGCGGTGAGCGACCGCGAGGCGCTGGAGGCGTTCGTCGGCAAGTGGCGTGCGCGCTGGCCGGAATGGGCGGTGGCGCAGGCCTTCGTCCCGGGCGCGCAGCGCGAGCGCGCCGCGGCCTGGCTCGCGCTGCGCGACGAGCTGGCGGACGCCGCCTGGGGCGGCGAGGACCCGCGACCGGGCGAGGCCAAGCTGGGCTGGTGGGCGCAGGAACTGGACGGCTGGTCCCGCGGCGTGCGCCGGCATCCGCTGGGCCTGGCGCTGCAGAAGCAGCCCGCGCCCTGGGCCAACCTGGCCGCCTGCCTGCCGGCCCTGCGCGCCAGCCGCGAGCGCCCGGCCAGCCTGGAGGCGGCGCTGTTCGCGCTGGAGCCGTACGCCGAGGCGGTGGCCGGGATCGCCCAGCAGCTGTTCGCCGCCGCCAGCCCGGCGCCGGCGCGCAACGTGGTGGTCTCGCTGCTGGCCGAGCGCGTGCTGCGGCATCCCGATGGCGCGACCCCGCTGGGCGACGTGGACCTGCGCGGCTGGGCCCGCGGCCTGCTGGGGGAGTGGCCGGCGCCCGCCGGCGGCACCCGCCCGGGCCGGATCCACGCGGCCCTGGTGCGGACGCGCCTGCGCCGCTACGCGGATGGCCGCGCCGCGGCGCCGCTGCCGCCGCCGGTCGCGCTGCTGGCCGCCTGGCGCGCCGCCCGCGCCTGAGACGCAACGTTGCGCCGGCAGCCCGGCGCGCATCGGTACAATGCCGCGATGCACAAGCCATCGCCCCAATCCGCGCTGCCCGACGTCGCCAACGATGCGGCGGCGCTGGCGCGGCCGCTGGACTGGGTGGGCATGGACGGCATCGCGCTGCCCGTGCTGCTGCCGGGCGACGACGGCACGCCGGTCCGCACCGCGGCCACGGTGGACGTGGCGGTGGACCTGGGCGACGCGCGCGCGCGCGGGATCCACATGTCGCGGCTGTACCTGCTGCTGCAGCAGGCGCTGGCCAGCGAACCGCTGGGCGCGCCGGCGCTGCGGCGGCTGCTGGACGCCTGCGTCGCCTCGCAGCAGGGCCTGTCCAGCGGCGCCCGCCTGCGCCTGCGCTACGACCAGCTGCTGCAGCGGCCGGCGCTGGTGAGCGGCCATCTGGGCTGGAAGGCCTACCCGGTGGAGGTCGAGGCGGAGCTGCGCGATGCCGGCCCCGGCCAAGGCAGCGGCGGCCACCTGCAGCTCACGCTGGCAGTGGGCGTGGACTACTCCAGCACCTGTCCGGCCTCCGCGGCGCTGTCGAGGCAGGCCAACGCCGACCGCTTCGGCGCGGATTTCGCCGGCATCCGCCCGCTGTCGAACGAGGCGGTGCGCGACTGGCTGGCGTCCCCGCGCGGGCTCGCCGCCACCCCGCACGCGCAGCGCAGCCGCGCCGACGTGCGGGTGGAGCTGCGCCCGGCGTTCGACGAATTGCCGGTGCGGGCGCTGGTGGACGCGGTGGAGGCCGCGCTGGGCACGCCGGTGCAGGCCGCGGTCAAGCGCGAGGACGAACAGGCGTTCGCCGAGGCCAACGCCGCCAACCTGATGTTCTGCGAGGACGCCGCGCGCCGCGTCGCCGCCGCGCTGGCCCGGGATGCGCGGGTGGCCGCGTGGCGGGTGCGGGTGGCCCACTTCGAGAGCCTGCACCCGCACGACGCGGTGGCGTCGGTGGCGGGAAAGAATGCCTAGCCGCGGGCGGTAATCGCCGCCTTGCGGCGCCGGCGTTTTCAGTTCCCGCGTTCGAGTACCAGCAGCGGGTCGATGCGGACGTCGAACCGCGCCGCCTGAAGCCGCACGTTGCGTGGTCTCCGCCGCGCCGCCGCGCGCAGAAAAAAGGCGGCGCGCGGAGAACCTTCGTCAGTTCCCGCGTTCGAGCACCAGCAGCGGGTCGATCCTTACGTCGAACCAGTTCATCCCCCAGTGCAGGTGCGGCCCGGTGGCCCTGCCGGTGGCGCCGACCGCGGCGATGACGTCGCCCTGCTTCACGCTGTCGCCGACCTTCACGTCCAGCCGCGACAGGTGCAGGAAGTTGCTGCTGATGCCGTGGCCGTGGTCGAGCACCACGGTGCCGCCGGTCAGGTAGAGGCCGGGGTCGGCGAAGGTCACCACGCCGTCGGCCGGGGCCCTGACCGGGGTCCCGGCCGCGGCGGCGATGTCCATCCCCGAATGCGGCGCCTTCGGGATGCCGTTGTAGACGCGCTGGTTGCCGAAGCGGCCGCTGACGCGCCCCCGCACCGGCCAGGCGAACGCCTGGGCGAAGCCGGTGCGCGCGTCGTCGCGGGTGCGGGCGGCGGCCACCCGGGCCTGCTCGCGGGCGATCCGTTCGGCGATCGCCTTCGGCGGTTCCACCGTGGCTGGCGGCACGCCCGCCACGCGCTCCACCGGCCACTCGCGCGGTGCCACCGCGATCGCAACGCGCGCGGGCGGCGCGCCGGGCGCGCGCACCTCGACCTCGACCGGCCCGGCTTCGTCGCGGCCCACGCCGAACACCACGCTGCCGTAGGCGGTGACCCGCAGGGTGCGGCCGGCGTAACGGACCTCGCTGCCGGGCGGCACCTTGCCCACCACCATCGCGCCCTGCGGTACCCGGCTCGGGAACACCACCCCGGGGATGTTTTCGGCTTGCGGCGTGTCCGCCGCCACGGCGGGCAGCGCGCTGGCACCGCCGGCACCCGCCCACAGCAGGCAGAGCAGGGCGGCCGCATGCCGCGCCGCCCGCGCCCGGCGCCGGACCGGCGGCGCCGGTTCTGCGCGGCGCGGGAGCTGCGGGATCGTGGTCATGGGCGTTCCTTCGCGGGCGGGACGGGGTCGTGCCCGCCGGGGTGGAGCGGGTGGCAGCGGCCCACCCGGCGCGCCGCCAGCCAGCCGCCGCGCAGCGCGCCGTGCGCGGCGATCGCCTGCATCGCGTACTCCGAGCACGTGGGCACGAACCGGCAGCGGGTGCCGAGCAGGGGGCTGATCCAGCGCTTGTAGCCGCGCAGCAGGGCGATGAGGAGTTGGTCGATCACGTGGCCTGTGAGCGGCGGCGCGCCTGCTGGCGCGGTTGCCGCTGCCTCCCGGGCAGGGTATAACAGCGCGCTTTCCCGCCTCAAGGGAATATCGAGGAACACCCCCACGTGGCAGCGAAGAAAACCGCGAAGAAGGCCGCCAAGCCGGCCAAGAAGCCCGCCGCCAAGGCGCCCGTGAAGAAGCCCGCCGCGAAGAAGGCCGCGCCGGCGAAGAAGCCGGTGGCCAAGAAGGCGGCGCCTGCGAAGAAGGCGGCGCCCGCGAAGAAGCCGGTGGCGAAGAAGGCCGTGCCCGCGAAGAAGGCGGCCCCGGCGAAGAAGTCGGACGCGAAGAAGGCCGCGCCGGTGAAGAAGGCGGCGCCTGCGAAGAAGGCGGCCCCGGCCAGGAAGCCGGTGGCGAAGAAGGCCGCGCCCGCGAAGAAGGCGGCGCCGGTCGCCAAGGCCGCGCCCGCGCCGAAGCCCGTGGCCAAGCCCGTGGCCAAGCGCGCCGCGAAGCCGGCCGCGAAGCCGGCCGCCCGCCCGGGCAAGGCTGCGGTAGATCCCAAGCCGACCGCCCAGGGCGTGAAGGTCGCGCTGGCCGGCAACCCGGCTTCGCCGGTCACCGCCCCGCGCAAGCCGGGCAAGGTGGCGGTGGCGGTGGCCTCCCGGCCCGCCGCGCCGGCGCCCAAGGGCAAGGCCAAGGTGGTGCATTACCGCGTCGACGAGGCCACCGGCCGCCCGATCGTGCCGCCTGGTTACAAGCCGTCGGCCGACGAGGAATACATGAGCCCGCTGCAGCTGGAGTATTTCCGCCAGCGGCTGCTGCAGTGGCGCGGCGACCTGGTCGAGGAATCCAAGCAGACCATCGAGAACCTCAAGGAAGAGGTGCGCGACGTCGGCGACGAGGCCGAGCGCGCCACCCGCGAGACCGAGAACTCCCTGGAGCTGCGCACCCGCGACCGCTACCGCAAGCTGATCGGCAAGATCGACAGCACGCTCAAGCGCCTGGACAACGGCGACTACGGCTACTGCGTGGACACCGGCGAGGAGATCGGGCTGGAGCGACTGGAGGCGCGCCTGACCGCCGAGCGCACCATCGACGCGCAGGAGCGCTGGGAGCACTCGCAGAAGCTGATGGGCGACTGAGCCCCCGGCCGCAACAGGCACACGCGACGGCGCCCTTGGGCGCCGTCGTCGTTTCCGGCCTTCAGCCCGCGGCAACGAAACCTGCACCCTGCGCTTACGCCGGTTCCGGCATCCTGCGTGCGTGGCGCAATGACGCGCCGCCCAGCAACACGAAGGAGGACGCCATGAACAAGGACATCATCGCCGGCAACTGGAAGCAGCTGAAGGGCAAGGCGCAGGCCAAGTGGGGCGACCTGTCGGACGACGTGTTCGACGTCAGCGAGGGCAACAGCGAATACCTCGCGGGCAAGCTGCAGGAAACCTACGGTTGGCAGCGCGACCGCGCCGAGCGCGAGGTGGAGGACTTCCGCAGGTCGCTGCACTGAGCCAATGCCGCGAACCACCCACGGGCCGGCGCCTCGCGCCGGCCTTCGCGCGTCCGGGCCGCGCAATCGCCCCGCTCAGTGCAGTTCGCGCAGGTCCAGCCGCCGCAACCGCGGCGCCTTCCACGCGGTGACGCCGACCACGCCGAGGGTCACGAAGCCGCCCACCAGCACCGCCGGCACCAGCCCGAGCAGCCGCGCCATCACGCCGTCGTAGAACGCGCCGAGCTCATTGGAAGAGCTGATGAACAGGCTGTTGATCGACGACACCCGCCCGCGCATGGCGTCCGGCGTGACCAGTTGCATGATGGTGGAACGCAGCACCACCGACACCCCGTCGCACATGCCGTAGGCCACCAGCAGGGCCGCGGACAGCCACAAGTGGCGCGACAGCGCGAAGGCGATCGTGCACAGTCCGAAGCAGGCTACCGCCAGCAGCAGGACGCGGCCGGCGTGGCGCTGCAGCGGGTGCCGCGTCAGCCACAGCGCCACCGCGATCGAGCCCACCGCCGGCGCCGCGCGCAGGATGCCCAGCGCCTCCGGGCCGGCGTGCAGGATGTCCTTGATGAAGGCCGGCAGCATCGACACAGCGCCGCCCAGCAGCACCGAGAACATGTCCAGCGCCATCGCCCCCAGCATGATCTGGTTGCCGGCCACGAAGCGCGCGCCCTCGGCGATGCTGGCGAACACCGGCCCGCGCTGCTGGGTCGCGGCCGGTTCGGTCACCGGCATCGCAAGCAGCGCGGCGGCAGCGGCCACCGCGAAGCCGGCGGCCGTGGCGTACGCCGCCAGGGTCCCGGCGCCGCCGACCAGCACGCCGCCCAGCGCCGGGCCCAGCACCAGCCCGGCCTGGAACACCACGCTGCCCATGCTGGCCCCGCGGCCGAACTGCTCGCGCTTGAGCACCCGCGCGAACAGCGCGTTGTAGACCGGTCCCAGGAACGAGCGGCCCACGCCGCCGACCGCGATGGCCAGGTAGATCGGCCACAGGCCGCGCGCGGGCAGCAGGCCGGCGGCGACCACGGCCAGCGCGCCGGCGTTCGCCGCCAGCACGAGGCAGGCCGCCGCGCCCAGCTTGCGCCGCGGCAAGTGGTCCACCAAGTAGCCGGAGAACGGCGCCACGCAGAAGAACGGGATCACCTCGGCCAGCCCGATCAGCCCGAGCGACCAGGGGTCGCGGGTGAGTTCGTAGACGTGCCAGCCCACCGCCACCGCCACCACCTGGTAGGACAGCAGGGTGCAGATGCGGAACAGCATCAGCCACCGGAAGCCGCGGCTGGCCAGCGGCGACGCGGGCGCCGCGCTCATGCGGGCAGGGCGGCGCGCGCGCGGTCGCGGATGAAGGCCAGCAGCGCCTCCAGGCCGTTGCTGCGGGTCGGCGACAGGTGCCGGGCCAGGCCGATGGCGGCGATGTAGTCCGGTTCGGTGGCGGCGATCTCGGCGGCGCTGCGGCCCGAATACACCCGCAGGGCCAGGTAGACCAGGCCGGAGACGATGGCCGAGTCGCTGGCGGCGGCGAAGTCCAGCCGCGCGGCATCGCCGGAGGCGACCACCCAGACCATCGACTGGCAGCCGTGCAGCCGGTGCTCCTCGGTCTTCCAGTCGTTGGGGAACGGAGGCAGCTTGCGGCCGAGGTCGATCAGGTACTGGTAGCGCTCCGACCAGTCGCCGAAGAACGCGAATTCCTCCGCGATCGCGGCCTGCGCGTCGGCGGCGGTGGGTTCGAGCGGGAAGGGGGAATTGGTCATGTCGTTTCCGGGAACTTGCTGGCTGCCGTCCGTGGCGCTGCATTCATGATTCGGATCGTCCGGCCCGGCCATCCATGGCGGGGCGTTCGGAAGCGCAGCCGGTGCCGATAGGGCACCGGCTATGCGCGCTTCCTCGTCCAGCGCACGCCCTGCGGCGTGTCCTCCAGCAGGATGCCTGCGTCGGCCAGCTGCTGGCGGATCGCATCGGCGCGGGCGAAGTCGCGGGCCTGCTTGGCGGCCGTGCGCTCGTCCACCAGCGCCTGGATGCGGGCGTCGTCGTCGCCGGAGGCGCCGCGCGCGAACCAGTCAGCCGGCGACTGCTGCAGCAGGCCCAGCACCCGGCCCGCGCCGAGCAACTGCGACTTCAGCGCGGCCTTTCCTTCGGGCGATGCGGCCTTGCGCGCCTCGCCGGCGATGCGGGCGATCTCCGCCAGCGCCGCCGGGGTGTTGAGGTCGTCGTCCAGCGCGGCCTCGACGCCGGCCGGCACGGCGGGTTCGGTATCGACGTCCGCCAGGTCGCGGAGGGTGCCGTAGAGCCGGTCCAGCGTGCGCACCGACTGCTCGATCAGCCCGTCCGACCACTCCAGCGGCTGCCGGTAGTGCGCGGAGAGCAGGGCGTAGCGCAAGGCCTCGGGCGGATGCGCCTTGACCAATTCGTGCACGCGCTGGATGTTGCCGACCGACTTCGCCATCTTGGCGCCGCCGAAGTTCAGCATGCCGTTGTGCAGCCAGAACCGCGCGAACGGCTTGCCGCCGTGCGCGCACTCGCTCTGCGCCACTTCATTCTCGTGGTGCGGGAACTGCAGGTCCACGCCGCCGGCGTGGATGTCGATGGTCT
>CAMLJA010000004.1 GCA_946480065.1 uncultured Thermomonas sp.
CGACGACGGCAGGTTCGTGTGGCCGGGCTTCGGCGACAACCTGCGGGTGCTGGAGTGGATGATTCGTCGCGTCGAGGGCGAGGTGGACGCGGTGGAGACGCCGATCGGCCGCCTGCCTGCCGAGGACGACCTCAACCTGGACGGGCTGGCGCTGGACGAACGCGCCCGCGCGGCGCTGCTCGGTTTCGACCGCGAGGGCTGGCGCGCCGAGTTCGACGGCATCGCCGGCTACCTGCGCGAATACGGCCCGCGCATGCCCGACGCCCTGCGTCGCGAGCAGGAGCGGATTGCCGCGGCACTTGCTTGAACCGCGCCGAAACCCGCCGAAACTGAATACGGCCGCGGTTTCCTGAATTGGGCCTGAGGGGCTTGTTAAGGATTCGTTGGCTGGTCTATAGTCGGGCGGTCGGGCCGCTTCGGGCCGGACGTATTCGTATTTCTTTGGTCACAACTGTCCCTATGGGGGTTACACACAATGGCTTCTAACAATCTTGCCAAAGGCCTGAAGCGGAGCGCGCTGACCCTGGCGCTCAGCATGTGCTTCGTTGGCGCGGCCCTGGCGGCCGAGACCGGCGGTCTGCGCATCACCGTCACCGGCAACAACGGCCAGCCCGTCGCCGGCGCGACCGTGAAGGTCAGCTCGCCGTCCAGCCTGGTCTCCAAGACCGGCGTCACCGGCGCCGCCGGCAGCCTCAACCTGCAGGGTCTCGACCCGGCAACCAACTACACCGTGCAGGTCGTCGCGCCCGGTTACAACGACTACACCGCCAGCAACGTGGCCGTGGTCAGCGGCAAGAACCTCAGCGTCGGTTATGCGCTGGGCGTGACCAGCCTCGACGCCGTGGTCGTCACCGGCGCCTCGCTGGCGGCCGTCGACACCACCTCGGCCACCGTCGGCACCACGCTGACGCTGGACACCGTGGAGTCGCTGCCGACCGGCCGTAGCTACCAGAGCTACCTGCAGCTGGTGCCGGGCGTGAAGCCCAGCCCGGGCGGCAACCCGTCCTCGAAGTCCGGCGTGAACTACTCCGACATCGGCGGCGCCACCGGCACCTCGACCGACAACGTCTACTACCTCGACGGCGTGGACGTCACCGACCCGAACAGCGGCACCTTCGGCGCCAACTTCAACTCCGAGATCATCCAGGAGCAGCAGGTCATCACCGGCGGCGTGCCGGCCGAGTACGCGGGCGGTTCCGGCCTGATCTCCAAGGTGGTCACCAAGTCGGGTGGCGACGAGTTCCACGGCTCGATCAACTACTACCTGCAGAACGACAACCTGGTCGCCAAGGACAAGCACGGCGAGTCCAACGGCTTCTCGACCTACGATGCCGCGGTCACCCTGGGTGGCCCGATCATCAAGCAGCGCCTGTGGTTCTTCGGTTCGTACCAGAAGAAGAGCCGTACCGACGACGTGGTCAACCCGCTGACCGACGAGCTGCTGCGCACGGTCGACACCAACTCGCACTACGGCTTCCTGAAGGCCACCTGGCAGATCACGGACGACGACCGCCTGACCGCCGAGTACTTCAACGACCCGTACACCCGTTCGGGCTCGACCGATTCGACGGTCCTGAACAACCGCGACCTGGCGCGCCGCCAGGGCGGCGACAACTACAAGCTGGACTACTCCCATGACTGGGAGAACCTGCGCCTGAACCTGTACGGCTTCCGCCACGAGGGCGAGCTGGCCAGCACCCCGGCGATCCAGGATGCGCGCAACGACGTGGCCTTCTACGGCCGCAACGCCACCAACGCCGAGCGCCAGCTGGGCGGTTCGGGCACCTCGTTCGACATCTTCAACAACCGCGACGAGTACGGCCTGAACCTCGAGTACTGGCTGGACACCGCGTTCGGCAGCCACACCTTCAAGGTCGGCTTCTCGGACACCGAGAACCTGTACAAGGAAGCGTCGGACTACTCGGGCGCGGACCATGCCCGTTACGTCTCGATCGCGGCTGAAGACGCCGGCGTGAGCGTGGACCAGTACTTCGGCTCCGGCTGGAGCGGAACCCGTTCGATCACCGCCACGGATGCCACCCGCATCCTCAACGCGATGAACAACGGCACCGACTCGGCCTACTACCTGGGCCTGCTGGATACCGACCACAACGGCTCGGTCTCCGATGCCGAACTGCGCGCCTACCAGTTCACCAGCACCTCGGGCAACCCGAACGGCCAGGTGAACGCGTACCGCATCATCCGCGAGGTCAACAACCCCTACAGCGTCAAGTCCAAGGGCAAGACCTTCTACCTGCAGGACACCTGGACCAAGGACCAGTGGACCGTCAACGCCGGCGTGCGCGGCGAGCAGTGGCGCCACTACGCCTCCAACGGCGAAGAAACCTACACCTTCGACTGGAAGTTCGCCCCGCGCCTGAGCGTGGTGTACGACCTGAACGGTGACGGCCGCAGCAAGGTGTGGGGCTTCGTGGGCCGCTACTACGACCCGATCCGCACCAACATGTCCGACTTCGCCGGCGCCCTGACCGGTCCGGAAGACGCCGAGCAGATCTACGTCGGCGACCGCTGGCTGACCTACCGCACCCGCGGCGGCGCCAAGACCCCGGACGCGCTGTTCGCCCCGTCGACCAAGACGCCGTATACCGATGAAATGATGATCGGCTATGCGACCACCTTCGGCCGCGACCTCAGCCTGTCGGTCACCCTGACCAACCGCGTCACCAAGAACCTGCTGGAAGACTACGACCTGTCGCTGTACTCCGATCCGACCACCCCGTGCGAGAATCCGGAAGAGAACTTCGGCTATGCCTGCCCGGGTTCCGCGTTCTACCTGCCGTACTCCTACTTCGGCTATGACAGCGCCCCCAACTCGAACTACGTCATCGCCACCCTGGCCGGCGGCAAGCGCGAGTACCAGGGCCTGGAAGTCACCCTGACGAAGCAGAAGAGCGACAACTGGCAGGGCCTGGTGTCGTACACCTACAACAACGCCCACGGCAACTCGAACTCCGACAGCAACGCGGACTTCCAGGGTGACTGGATCGCCCTCGACCCGCGCGCCCCGAACCAGTGGGGCCCGCAGCCGGGCAACATCGAGCACCAGCTGAAGGCCTACGGGGTGTACTACTTCGACTTCGGCCTGGAGCTGAGCGGCGTGTTCAACTGGAACAGCGGCATCAAGTACAGCCGCACGTTCGCAGCCTACGGCCGCCACCTGCCCGAGATGTCCGACGGTTACGAGTACGGCGGCGTGTACGACAGCTGGATCCTCCCGGGCGCGGTGGGCGGCGAGACCGGTCCGTCCTACTACACCCTGGACGTCCGCGCCAAGTACACCTACCCGGTGCCGGTGGGCAAGCTGGAACTGTTCCTGGACGTGTTCAACATCCTGGACAAGCAGTCCCCGATCGCCGAGCAGGACCTGGTGGGCGGCGACGGCGTGTACGCGTTCGGCGAGGCCAACCAGTGGGTCGCCCCGCGTCGTGCCTACCTGGGCGTCCGCTACTCGTTCTGATCCGCGACACCGCAACTGCAACACCTGGGCCGGCGCGAAAGCGCCGGCCTTTTTTTTGGGCCGCTTGCGGGAGCGGGGAGCTGCTCCTCCCGTCCGTCCGGGTAGGGCCGCCATCCGACCCATGGACCGCGCAAGACACGCGCAACGGTGGTATACCGGCGTCGTCGGCGGATGACCCGCGGAGGCCACATGTTCGTCAACCTGCTCCTGGCGGCGGCGCTCGCCGTCCAGCCCGTCTCCGACCAGGCGCCGGTCGTTTCCACCGCCGCCTCCTTGCCGCCTCCGCCGGCTCAGGTGATGGCGATCCCGGAGGACCTGCGCGCCGCGTTCCGGCGGGAAGTGGTGGATGCCACGCGCTTCCCCGAAGCCCGCCTCGAGAAGCTGGTCGCGTTCGTGTTCGGTCCCGACAGGCTCGGCGTCGAGTACAAGGCCGAAGCCACCCAGTCGGTCGCCGAATCCTTCCGTTCCAGGAAGGTCAACTGCCTGTCATCCACGCTGATGGTGGTGGCGCTGGCGCGCGAAGCCGGCCTCAAGGCCGAAGCGCAGGAGATCGACCAGGTGCTGGCGTGGGGCTCCACCGGAGAGCTGGTGATCCAGAGCAAGCACGCCAACGCCATCATCCAGGTGTCCAGCAAGCGGCGTTTCGTGGTCGACGTGGACTCCAGCGACGTGGAGGCCACCGCCGCACTGAACCCGATCAGCGACGAGAAGCTGCTGGCGCTGTTCTACGGCAACCGTGCCATGGAACTCATGGCCGACGGCCAGGCCGAGGCGGCCAGGCCGTGGCTGGAAGAAGCGTTGCGGCACGCCCCCGGCGACCCCGGGCTGCTGAACAATGCCGGCGTGCTGAGCCTGCGCCTTGGGCTGCCCGAGGACGCCGAGCGGCGGTTCCTGGCTGCGTACGAGGCCGATCCCGCCCAGCCCAGCGTGTTGTCCAACCTCATCGCCCTTTACCAGCGGCGGGGCGACCTGGCCCGTGCCTCGCTGTGGCAGGCGCGTTCGAACCAGGTCCTGCGCCACGATCCCTATTACCAGTACAAGCTGGGACGGGAGCGCGAGCGGGCCGGCGACGCTCCCGCGGCGGTGCGCTTTTACCGGCGCGCGATCAGCCTGCACCGGGGCGAGCACCTGTTCCATTTCGCGCTGGCCAGGACCTACCTGGGCCTGGGCAACGTGCGCAAGGCCGACCGCGAGCTGTCGATCGCGCACGAGCTCAGCGACGGGCCGCTGCGGCAGCGCTACCAGGACAAGCTGGCGGCCCTGCGCCAGATGAGGCGCTGAGCACCCGCCAGGGGCTGGATTCCGCCGCGCCGCACCGGGCTTAAACCCCCGGCGCCCCCGCTGCATCACAATCACCATGCTGATGCAGACCCTGCCGCCCGCCGTGGCACCCGATGCCGCCGCGTTCGACGCTGGCGAGGACGCCGCCCTGGCGCGGCGCGCCGCCGCGGCGGACGTGCGCGCGTTCGAACAGCTGTACCGGCGCCACCACGGCCGCGTCTACGGCGTGATCGTGCGGCTGGTGGGGCACGCCGGCGCGCGCGCGGAGGACCTGGCGCAGGAAGCCTTCCTGCGGGCCTGGCAGGCCCTGCCGGGGTTCCGCTTCGAGAGCGCGGTGTCGACCTGGCTGCACCGGCTGGCGGTGAACACGGCGCTGATGGAGTTGCGCTCCCGGCGCAGCCGCCCCGGGCAGGACGAGGACGAGGACGCGCTGGACGGGATCGCCACCCCGGACACCGCCGGCCGCGCCATGCTGGGCCGCGACCTGGAGCGGGCCGTGGCCACCCTGCCGCCGCGCGCGCGCGCGGTGCTGGTCCTGCACGACGTGGAAGGCTGGAAGCACGAGGAGATCGCCGCCGAACTGGGCATGGCGGTGGGAAGTTCGAAGGCGCAGCTGCACCGCGCGCGCGGCCTGCTGCGCACGCGCATCGGAGGAATCGCATGAACAACGGACCGGATCGGATGGGCGAGGCGGAGCTGCGGCTGGCGCTGCGCGGCTTGCGGCGGGACGTGGCGCCGGCGCACGACCTGTGGCCCGGCATCGAGGCACGCCTGCACGGCCTTCCCCGCCAGCGCCGGCAGCCCCGCAACTGGCTGCTCTCGCTGGCCACCGCGGCGTCGCTGGTACTGGCGGTGGGCCTGGCCTGGCAGCTGCAGCCCGGCCCGGGACCGCAGGGCGGGGAAGCGGGGCCTGCCGCCCCCAGCCTGGTGCAGCGGGAGGCCCAGGGCATGACCGTGCAGTACCAGGCGGCCCTGCGCGAAATGGACCCCGACGCCATCCCGGCGTCCTGGCGGCCCGGCATCCAGGCGCTGGACCGCAGCGCCGGGGAGATCCGGCAGGCGCTGCGCCAGAACCCCGATTCCCGCCTGCTGCTGGAGCGGCTGCGGGACACCTATACCCGCCGGCTCGAACTGTCGCGCCGCGCGCTTTACGTATGAAGACCAAGGAGTTGGACATGCGCACCCTGACCCTGATCGCGGCCACCGCGCTTTCGCTGGCCTGCCTGGCGCCGGCCGCGCGGGCCGGCACCCCCATCGACCAGACCCGCCCTCTGGATCCGCTGGGCCGGGTGGAGATCGACAACCTCAAGGGCCGGGTGGAGGTGCGCGCCTGGAACCGGCCCGAGGTGCGGATCACCGGCACCCTGGGCCGGGGCGTGGAGAAGTTTTCGGTCGAGGGCGACCGCGGCGAGCTGCGGATCGAGGTGAAGTATCCCAGCCGCAACCGCGATACCGAGCCCACCCACCTGGTCGTGCAGGTGCCGCTGCAGGCGGCCCTGGAGGTGGACACCGTGGCCGCCGACATCGACGTGGGCGGGGTGGCGCCGCGCGAATTGTCGCTGCAGTCGGTGAGCGGCGACGTGACCGCCAACGGCGCGCCGCGCCGGGCCACGGTGGAATCGGTGAGCGGCGACGTGACCCTGACCTTCAACAGCGCCAGCGTGGAGGCCAGCACCGTCAGCGGCGACCTGTCGCTCAACGGCCGCCTGGATGGCGAGGCGGCGGTGGAAAGCGTGTCCGGCAACATCCGCTTCGACAGCCGCGGCGAGCGCCTTGCGAAGTTCAGCGCCGGCACCGTGTCGGGCGACGTGGACGCGCGCCTGGGCCTGGCCGACGGCGGCGAGGTGCGGATGGAAAGCGTGAGCGGCGACCTCGTCGTGGCGGTGCCCAAGGACCTGTCGGCCGAGGTCAGCGGCGAGAGCTTCAGCGGCGACCTGGCCGCGCCCGGCGCGCACGTTCGGCGCGAGAAGTTCGGCCCGGGCGCCAGCCTGGACGCACGCTACGGAGCGGGCAAGGGCACGATCCGGTTCGAGACCTTCTCCGGCGACGCCGAGCTGCGCTGGCAGTAAGCCGGTTCGCGGCCGTCCAAAGCAAAAGGCCGCATCGGTGATGCGGCCTTTTCGCGTGTCCTGCCGCGGCTGGCGGCGGTGGCCGGCTCAGAGATCCTGCTGGTAGCGCACGTAGGGCACGGTGCCCTCGTCGTTCTTGTCGCCCGCGGGGGAGAACGGATTGTGGCCGGAGGTGACCACGTTGTCCGCGCCCACCGTGAGCTGACCGCTCCAGGGCGTGCGCCAGGTCAGCCCCAGGCCCAGGCCCTTGAAGACCTCGCTTTCGCCCGGCACGTTGACCACGCGGCCGACGATGTTGGCGCCGAACGCGCCGAACCCGCCGCCCACGCTCAGGCTGCGGGTGTTCCACTGGTCCGCCAGCTGCGGCACGTCGTTGGCCGGCACCAGCCGCACGCGGGCCACGGTGCCGCCCACGCTGACGAAGCCCTCGCGGCCGATGCTCTTCTCGGCGAACAGCGAGAAGTCGCTGGATTCGACCTTGGCCCCGCCCTGGGCGGGCGAGAGCCATGCGGGCAGGGTGGTGCTGCGGCCGCTGCCCACCGCCACGCCCACCTTGTTGCCGTTGCGGCTGAGGCTGGCGCTGGCGGTGCCGTGGCGGCTGCTGCCGCCGGCCTTGTTGTCGCCGTCCAGCGCGGCCAGCACGCAGTTGCTGGCCAGTTGGCCGATGCCGCTGGCCATGCCGTCGCGGCGGTCGCACAGCAGCGCTAGCGAGTCGCCTGCCTGCAGCCCGTAGGTGGCTTCAAGGGTGGTGCTGCCGAAGCGCCAGCGGGCCCCGGCGCCGGTGCCGGTGGTCGCGGGTTCCAGCAGCAGCACGGCTTCCAGCTTGCCGCTGGCCTTGTTGAGCACCGGCACCACCGCGGCGTCGCGCTTGCCCTTCGACTGCGCCTGCACGGCACCGCTGGCGCAGGCCAGGGCGAGCAGGGCAGTGGCGATGGAGGTCAGGCGCAGGGACATGGTGCAGGATTGACCGGTTTGGTGCGGCGAAGTTCCGGATTCCCCGGATGGATGAGGCTAGCGCATTTATGATTCTTTAACAATATCCAGCCTGCGCCCGGCGCCCCCGGCAGGCGCGTGCCGGAGGTCATGGCGCGGCTACTACTGCAAACCGGCGGGCGCCGGCGCCCGGGTGCCCGGGGCGTGGAACAGGGCGTCGACCTGGCCCGAATCGAAGCGGTATTCCTGGCCGCAGAATTCGCAGCGGACCAGGGCGTCGTCCCCGGGGCCAGCCTCCACCGCCGCCATCGCCTCCTCGCGCCCCAGCGACACCAGCATCGCCTCGACCCGCGCGCGCGAACACGAGCAGGCGAAGGACAGCGGCTTCTCGCCCACCAGCGCGGGCGCCTCCTCGTGGAACAGCCGGTGCACCAGGGCGGCCGGCTCGGTGCCCAGCAACTCGCCCGGCCCCAGGGTCTCGAACAACGCGCCGGCGCGGTTCCAGCCGTCCTCGTCGCCGCCGTCGCCGGGCAGCTTCTGCAGCATGACGCCGGCGGCACGCTGGCCGTCGCAGGCCAGCAGCAGGCGCGTGGGCAGCTGCTCGGACTGGCGGAAGTAGCCCTCGAAGGCATCGCCCAGGTTGTCCGCGTCCAGCGACACCAGGCCCTGGTAACGCATCGGCTCCTGGCGGCCGCGCGCCGGGTTCTCGATGGTGATCGCCAGCATCGCGTCGGCGCCCAGCGCGGCCAGGTCGCGCGACGGCGGCGGGGCGCCTTCCTCCAGCCGGGCGATGCCGCGCAGGGTGCCGGCGGCCGTGCATTCCGCGAACAGGGTGCGCAGCGCGCCGCTGCTGCGCAGTTGCACCGACAGCCGCCCGTCGACCTTGGCGTGGGCGGTGAACAGCGCCGCCGCGGCCGCGGCCTCGCCCAGCAGCTCCCCCACCGCCGGCGGGTAGTCCGCGCGTTCGGCCATCGCCTGCCAGGTGTCGTCCAGGCGGACGGCCACGCCGCGGACGCCGGCGTCGGGAAGGAGGAAACGCAGCAGCAGATCCTGGGATTCGGGCATGGCGGATGTCCTGTGGCGCCGGTACGCGGATAATGCGTCCGGCGGCGATGGAGGAAGGATGCGTTCGAACATGGGGATCGGGGCCGCCGGGCGCAAGCCGCGCCGGGCGCGCGCATGAACGGCCGCAGGCGCGGGAGGCGCTGGCGGGGGTGGTGGTGGAAGCTGCCGCTGCTGGCGGCCGCGGCCAGCGTGCTGCAGGTGCTGGCGCTGCGCTTCGTCGACCCGCCGTTCTCGATGTTCATGGCCGCCCGCCAGCTGGAGGCGGCCGCGGCGGGCGACTTCGGGTTCCGGATCGCGCACGACTGGCGCGACCTCGAACGGATCTCGCCGCAGCTGCCGCTGGCGCTGGTGGCGGCGGAGGACCAGAACTTCGCGCGCCACCACGGCTTCGACTTCCAGGCGATCGAGCGCGCGCAGGCGCACAACCAGCGGATGGCCGAGCGGGCGCGCCGGCGCGGCACCGAGGTGCGGCGGCTGCGCGGCGCCAGCACCATCAGCCAGCAGACCGCCAAGAACCTGTTCCTGTGGCAGGGCAGCGGCGCCACCCGCTGGCTGCGCAAGGGCCTGGAGGTCTGGTACACCGCGCTGGTGGAAACGCTCTGGCCGAAGCGCCGGATCCTGGAGATGTATGCCAACTTCGCCGAGTTCGGCGACGGCGTGTACGGCGCGCAGGCCGCGGCCGTGCGCTACTTCCGCAAGGACGCGTCGGCGCTGACCGCGGCCGAGGCGGCGCGACTGGCGGCGGTGCTGCCCAGCCCGCGGCGCTACAGCGCGGCGCGTCCCGGGCCCTACGTGCAGCGCCGGGCGGGGCAGGTCCAGCGGCAGATGCGCCAGCTGGGCGGTACCGGCTGGCTGCGCTCGCTGGACTAAAGGCGGCACAATCGACGCATGCACGAGATCGCGCCCGAGGACCGCTGCCTGACCCTGGTGGTCGCCGCCCTGAACGAGGCCGACGCGCTGCCGGTCCTGCACCCGCGGCTGGCCGGGGCGCTGGCGCTGGCCGAGGCCGAGGGCCTGGAGGCGCGGCTGCTGTACGTGGACGACGGCAGCACCGACCGCACCTGGGAGGTGATGCGCGGGCTGGCCGCGGCCGACCCGCGGGTGGCGCTGCTGCGGCTGTCGCGCAACTTCGGCAAGGAGGCGGCGCTGACCGCCGGGCTGGACCGGGTCGAGCGCGGGGCCGCGCTGATCCTGGACGCCGACGGCCAGGACCCGCCGGAGCTGCTGCCGCGGTTCCTGGAGAAGTGGCGCGAAGGCTACGACGACATCCACGGCACCCGGGTCGAGCGCGAGGGCGAGGGCGTGCTGCGCCGCGCCACCGCGCACGCCTTCTACCGCGTCATCGGCGCGCTCTCGAAGACCCCGATCCCGCGCGACACCGGCGATTTCCGGCTGCTGTCGCCGCGGGCGCTGGCGGCGCTGCGCCAGCTGCGCGAGCGCCACCGCTTCATGAAGGGCCTGTTCGGCTGGGTGGGCTTCCGCCAGGTGGCGGTGCCGTACCAGCGCGCGCCGCGCGCGGCCGGGCGCAGCAAGTTCAACCTGTGGAAGCTGTGGAACTTCGCGCTGGAGGGCATCACCAGCTTCTCCACCGCGCCGCTGCGGATCGCCACCTACCTGGGGCTGGCCACCGCGCTGTCGGCCTTCGGCTACGGCGCCTGGGTGATCCTGAAGGCGGCGCTGTGGGGCGACCCGGTGGCCGGCTGGCCGTCGCTGATGGCGGTGGTGCTGTTCCTGGGCGGGGTGCAGCTGGTCGCGCTGGGCCTGATCGGCGAATACCTGGGCCGGCTGTACGAGGAATCCAAGCAGCGTCCGCTGTACCTGGTGGAGCGCTGGCAGCCGGCGACCGGAGTATCCTTGGGCGCGTCCCCCGGATCGCGAGGAGCAGGCCATGCGCACGGTAAGGCAGCTGCTGGAGGCGAAGTCGCCTGAGGTCCATGCCATCGGCCCCGACGCCCCGGTGATCGAGGCCATCCGGCGGATGGCCGAGCGCCGGATCGGCGCCCTGCTGGTGATGGAGGGCCCGCGGCTGGCGGGGATCCTGTCGGAGCGCGACTACGCGCGAAAGGTGGTGTTGCAGGGGCGCTCGTCGAAGGACACCCCGGTGCGCGACATCATGACCGCGCAGGTGGTGACGGTCTCTCCCGGCGACAGCGCCGACCACTGCATGCAGCTGGTGACCGACGGCCGCATCCGCCACCTGCCGGTGCTGGAGGACGGGCGCGTGGTCGGCGTGGTCTCGATCGGCGACCTGGTCAAGGCGGTGATCGAGGAACAGCGCAACGAGCTGGACCACCTGCAGCGCTACATCGCGGGCTGAGGGTCAGCGGGTCGCGGCGCTGCCGCAGTACTGCGCGTCCTTGCCCTTGCCCAGGTCGGTGGTGGCCACCAGCGCGGCCGGCGCGGCCACGCTGCCCAGCAGGACCGCGGCGGCGGCGCGCAAGCCCATCCGCGCGTAGTCCGGGCGCAGCTGCGGATGCTTGAAGCTGCCTTCCAGGTGCAGCGGCGAGCGCAGCGACAGCGGGCTGAAGCGCTTGGTCTTCGGCTTCAGCGTCAGGTCGAGGCGCTCGTTGCGCAGGTCGATGGTGCCGCTGCCGTTGAGCCGGGTCTCGGTGGTGTCGAACACCATCGCGCGCGGCGTCATCACGCCGCCGGCCACCGCGAAGTCGCCGTAGGCGCAGCGGATCGGGATCTGCTGGTCGTGGGTCAGCTTGATCTTCAGGATGCCGGCCAGGTCCATGCCCGCGAACTCCATCAGCAGCTTGCTGATCTCGCCCCTGCCCATGCCGGCGTCGACGTCGCCGTTGGCGGTGGCGGCGATCCGCGCGATCGAATTGCCGGTCCCGGTCACCGCCACGTGCCCGCCCACCTTGCCGATCGCGGTCTTCCCCAGCTGCGCCGACTGTGGCAGCAGCCTGGACAGGGTGAGGCCGCGCGCGGTGACGTCCGCGCGCGAGCGGATGGTGGTCTCGCGCGCGTCCATGCGCACGATGGCGCGGATGTCCCCGCCGGCCACCCCGAAGTTCAGCGGCTTGAGCACCAGGATCCCGCCCTTCAGCGCCAGGGTGGCGTCCATGTCGTCCACCGGCAGCTTGCGGGTCTCGATGCGGTCGGCGCGCAGCCGCACGTCGGCGTCCATCGCGCGCAGCTTGTCGAGCTTCCACGGATCGTCCGGCAGCAGCCGGTCGCTGGCCTGCTGGCGCGCCGCCTTGCCGGCCAGCGCCGGGTTGGTGGTTTCGCCACGCCCGCTGGCCGGCGCCAGTCCGACGAAGCCGCCCAGGTCGTCCAGGTCCAGCCGGCGCGAGCGCAGGTCGGCGCGCAGGTGGGGCTTCGCCTTGCCGCCGGCGCTGACGTGCGCCCAGCCCGCCAGGTCGCTGTCGCCGACCTTGCCGCGGAACCCGTCGTACTTCCAGGTGCTGCGGGTGGGCGAATCGAGGGTCCGGGTGAGGCGGCCGTCCAGCGCATACGGCGGGGTCGGCGGCAGCGCCAGGCCGACCAGCGGGTAAAGGTCGTCCATGTCCTGCCCGGCGATGGCCAGCCGCAGGTCGAAGTCGCGCATCCGCAGCGGGTCCAGCAGGCTGCCGCGCGCGTGCGCACGGGTGGGGCCGGCGGCCGCGCGCACGTCGATGCGGTAGGGGCGCGCGGTGTCGCGCAGCTCCAGCGGCGACTCGGCCGTGCCGGACAGGGTGAACCGGTTGCCGTTCCAGCGGCCGCCGCCGTCCAGCGCGATCGGCGGCTCGGCATCGCCGTCCCGGCGCGCCTTGCTGCCGATGGCCAGGCGGATGTCGGTCTTCTTCGCCGGTTCGTAATAGCTCAGCGCGCCGTCCGCGATGCGCACGTTGCGGAATTCGGGCAGCTCGCCCCCGCCGTCGCCGAAGTCCCAGTTGCCCTCCTGCGCGCGGTTGCGCTGCAGGTGCAGCACCGGGCGGTCCAGGACGATCCGCGGCACCTGCGCCTGCCCGCGCAGCAGCGGCCAGAAGCGCAGGTCGAATTCCAGCCGCCGCACGCTGGCCATCTCCGGCTCCCGCGCCCAGCCGGCGTTGCCCAGGCGCAGGCCGTCGGCGCGGATGGTGAGCGTCCGCCCGAGGTCGACGTCCAGGTCGCCGTCGATGTGGAAGCTGCGGCCGGTGCGCGCGCTGACCTGGCGCTCGATCGGGCGCTTGAACCAGTTCCAGTCCCACAGCAGGACCAGCACCACCAGCGCGATCGCCAGCAGCCCCAGCGCGACCCGCCACGGATGCCGGCGGTGCAGGGTGCGCAGCGAATCGGAACGGAGGCCTGGCATCGCCCGACTGTCCGCATACGGCAGTCAATCCGGGGTGAACGCGTTGCGCGGGGTTCAGCCGCCGGGCGGCCTGCTCAGCCGGCGTCCACCGCGTGCGCGTGTTCGCGGGTGGCCAGGAACTCCACGCCCGGCGCGCGCTCCTGCGCCAGCTGCAGGTTCACCCGGCTGGGGGCAAGGTAGACCAGCTGCCCGGCGGCGTCGATCGCCAGGTGCATGGCGTTCTTCTCGCGGAACTCCTCGAGCTTCTTCGCGTCGGCGCAGCGGATCCATCGCGCGGTGGCCACCTGCACCTGCTCGAAGCTGGCGTCCACCCCGTACTCGTCCTTCAGCCGGTAGGCCACCACGTCGAACTGCAGCATGCCCACCGCGCCCAGCACCAGGTCGTTGCTCATCAGCGGGCGGAAGAACTGGGTGGCGCCTTCCTCGCTCAGCTGCGCCAGTCCCTTCTGCAGCTGCTTGAGCTTGAGCGGGTCGCGCAGGCGCGCACGCCGGAACAGCTCCGGGGCGAAGTTGGGGATGCCGGTGAAGGCGAGCTGCTCGCCCTCGGTGAAGGTGTCGCCGATCGAGATCGTGCCGTGGTTGTGGATGCCGATCACGTCGCCCGGGTAGGCGTTCTCGGCGATCTCGCGGTCGCTGGCCATGAAGGTCAGCGCGTTCGCCAGCTTGACCTCCTTCCCGGTGCGCGGATGAAAGGCCTTCATCCCGGCCCTGAACGCGCCCGAGCACACGCGCATGAACGCCACCCGGTCGCGGTGCATCGGGTCCATGTTGGCCTGGATCTTGAACACGAAGCCGGTCAGCCGCGGCTCCGCCGCCTCGACCAGGCGCGTGGTGGTGGCGCGCGCCTGCGGCGAGGGCGCGTGCTCGACGAAGAAGTCCAGCAGCGGCTGCACGCCGAAGTTGTTGACGCCGGAGCCGAAGAACACCGGCGACTGCATGCCCTCCAGGTAGGCCTCGCGGTCGAACGGATGGCTGGCGCCCTGCACCAGCTCCAGCTGCTCGCGCAGCTCGGCCAGCATCGGCGCGCCGATCGCGGCCTCCACCCGCGGGTCGTCGATCGACGGGAAGATGGTGGAGTCCTGGCGGGTGAAGTTGCGGCCCGGCTCGTACAGGTGCACCTCGCCGGTGACCAGGTGGACCACGCCCTTCAGGCGCTGGCCCATGCCGATCGGCCAGGTCACCGGCGCGCACTGGATGCCGAGCACCGATTCGATCTCGTCCAGCAGGTCGATCGGGTCCTTGCCCTCGCGGTCGAGCTTGTTGACGAAGGTCATGATCGGCGTGTCGCGCAGGCGGCACACCTCCATCAGCTTGATGGTGCGTTCCTCCACGCCCTTGGCGACGTCGATCACCATCAGCGCCGAATCCACCGCGGTCAGCACGCGGTAGGTGTCCTCGCCGAAGTCGGCGTGGCCGGGGGTGTCCAGCAGGTTGACGATGCGGCCCTCGTAGGGGAACTGCATCACCGAGCTGGTCACGGAGATGCCGCGCTCCTTCTCCAGCGCCATCCAGTCGGAGGTCGCGTGGCGGGCGGCCTTGCGGCCCTTCACCGAACCGGCCATCTGGATCGCGCCCCCGAACAGCAGCAGCTTTTCGGTCAGCGTGGTCTTGCCGGCGTCGGGGTGGGAGATGATGGCGAAGGTGCGGCGGCGCGCGGCCTCGGTTGCAACGTCGGACATGGGGTCGCCGCGCGGGTGCGCGCCAGGGACGGGAGGGAAGCCGCCGATTATACCGGCGACGCCGCGCTCACCGCGCCGGCATCGCCACGCCCTGCATCCGGAACGGGATCGACACCAGCCGCATGCCGCGGTTGACCTGCACCGCGAAGTGCAGGTGCGGGCCGGTGGTGAAGCCGGTGTTGCCGGACAGGCCGATCTGCTGGCCCGCGCGCACCCGCTGCCCGACCCGCGCCAGCACGCCCTCCGGCTTGAGGTGCGCGTACACGGCCATGCTGCCGTCGTCGTGCAGGATCCGCACGAAGTTGGCACGCCCGCCGTAGCGCTCGCGCTTCAGCCCGGCCTTGCTGAAGTCGGACTCGACCTGCATGACCAGGCCGTCGCGCGCGGCCAGCACCGGGGTGCCGATGTCGGCCGCGAAGTCCAGCGCGTAGCGGTTCTGTTCGTCGTCGTGGCTGAAGCGGCCGCCGAAGCCCTGGTCGATGCGGCTGCGCGGCTGCCGCAGCGGCGGCAGGTATTCGACGTCGCGCGGGCGGGCGCTGGGGCTGCCCGGCACGCCGCCCAGCGAGAGCTCGAAATCGCCGCCGCGCGCCGGATCGGCCGCGCGCAGGCGGGCCACCAGCGCGCTGCCATTGGCGGGCACGGTGGCGCGCGCGGGCAGCGCGGGGTCGGCGCGCAGGTTGTTGCCGCGGGTGGCGGACAGCAGCACCTCGATCGGGCCGGCCAGCAGGTTGTCCGCCCAGGCCAGGTATTCGCCGTCGCCGGCCTCCACCCGCAGGCGCGCGATGGCGGTGGGCTCCACCGGCACCGGGATGGTGCGCACCTTCGCGGCGGCGGCGCCGGCCGGCGGGCGGTCGCCGTAATGAACCCGGCCCTGCTTGTCGACCCAGCGGTAGACCTTGTCCCCGGCATGGACGGCACCGGCGGCGATGCAGGCCAGGGCGAGCAGGAGGGCGGCGGCGCGGGCGCGGGACATGCGCCCAGTATCCCGCAAGCGGGCTGGCCGGAGGCACCGCTGGCATCCATCGCTTAATCCGGATTAAGCGATTGACAAGCGGCCGGACCCCGCGCAGACTGCGCCCATCCATCGAGACCGGCGGAGGGACAGGCCCTTTGATGCCGGGGCAACCGGACGATCGCGCAGGCGGCCGTCGAGGTGCCAAATCCTGCGGGGACCTGTGCGTCTGCCGGAAGATGGTTGCGGGGCCGCCGCGTGCGGTCCGCGACGCCGACGTGGTCGGCCTTCCGCTCCCCGTGCGACTCCGATGGCCCCGTCCATCCCCGGAGTCCGCCATGAACCTTGCCGAACGCATCGCCCCCGACCGCCGTCCCCCTCCCCCTCTCCCGGCGCCGGGGGCGATGCGGCCGGCATCCACCCACGCGTATGGCGCCTGCCGCGGCAGCGTGGATGCGGTGCTGGCCACCCGCCACGCCGGCCCGCGCGCGCTGCGCCTGGACTACGAGCTGGTCGGCCCCGCCGATGCGCCGGTGGTGTTCGTCGCCGGCGGCATCTCCGCGCACCGCCACGTCGCCGCGAACGCGCTCGATGCCACGCCCGGCTGGGCGCCCGGCCTGCTGGATGCCGGCCGCGCGCTGGACCCGGCGCGGCGACGGATCTTGGCGTTCGACTACGTCGGTGCCGACGGCAGCCTGGACGCGCCCATCGACACCGCCGACCAGGCGGACGCGGTGGTGCTGCTGCTGGACGCGCTGGGCGTCGACGCGCTGCACGCCTTCGTCGGCTACTCCTACGGCGCGCTGGTCGGGTTGCAGCTGGCGGCGCGCCATCCGCGGCGCCTGCGCCGGCTGGTCGCGGTCAGCGGCACGCATCGCCCGCACCCGCACGCCGCTGCGTGGCGCGCGCTGCAGCGCAAGGCGGTGGCGCTGGGCCGCCTGCAGTGCGCGGAGGAGGAGGGGCTGTCGCTGGCGCGCCAGCTGGCGATGCTGAGCTACCGCACGCCCGGGGAATTCGCCGAACGCTTCGACGCGCCGCCCATCCTCAGCAACGGCCGCGTGCGCGTGGCCGCGGAGGACTACCTGGATGCCGCCGGCGCGAAATTCGTCGCGCGCGTGTCGGCCACCGCGTGGCTGCGCCTGTCCGAATCGATCGACCTGCACCGCGTCGATCCCGCCGCGATCGCCGTGCCGGTGTCGCTGGTGGCGGTGGAGGGCGACCCGCTGGTGCCGCTGGCGGACGCGGTGGCGCTGCTGGAGGCCCTTGGCGGCCGCGGCCGCCTGCACGTGCTGCGCTCGCGCTACGGCCACGACGCCTTCCTGAAGGACACCGACCGCATCGACGCCCTGCTGGCCAGCGAGCTGGCCCTGGTCGATGCCGCGTCGCCGTCCCCCGTTTCCGGAGCACCCGCATGAGCCACGTCGCCCCCGTTCCGTCCGGCCGTCCGGCCACCCGCGCGGTGCGCGCCGGCATCGACCGCGACGCCGCCTTCGGCGCGGTGACGCCGCCGCTGGTGCTGTCGTCCAACTTCAGCTTCGCCGGCTTCAACCAGAAGCGCACCTACGACTACACCCGCAGCGGCAATCCCACCCGCGACCTGCTGGGCGAAGCGCTGGCCGAACTGGAAGGCGGCGCCGGTGGCGTCGTCACCGCCACCGGCATGGCGGCGATCACCCTGGTCCTGCACGCGCTGCTGCGGCCCGGCGACGTGCTGGTGGTGCCGCACGATTGCTACGGCGGCAGCTGGCGGCTGTTCAACGCGCTGGCGGCGAAGGGCGCCTTCGAACTACTGACCTGCGACCTCACCGATCCGCAGGCGGTGGCCGCGGCGCTGGCGCGCCGGCCGGCGCTGGTGTGGATCGAAACCCCGTCCAACCCGCTGCTGCGGATCACCGACCTGCGCTTCGTGGTCGGCGCCGCGCAGGCGGCCGGGGCGCGGGCGGTGGTCGACAACACGTTCCTCTCGCCGGCCCTGCAGCGGCCGATCGCCGACTTCGGCGCCGACCTGGTGGTGCACTCGACCACCAAGTACATCAACGGCCACAGCGACGTCGTCGGTGGCGCGGCGGTGGCGCGCGACGCCGAGGTCCACGCGCAACTGGCATGGTGGGCGAATGCGCTCGGCCTCACCGGGGCGCCGTTCGACAGCTTCCTCACCCTGCGCGGGCTGCGCACGCTGGATGCGCGCCTGCGCGTGCACCAGGAGAACACGCGGGTGCTGGTGGCGCTGCTGGACGGCCACCCGGCAGTGCGCGCGCTGCACTGGCCGGGGCTGGCCACGCATCCGGGCCACGCGCTGGCGGCGCGCCAGCAGCACGGCTTCGGCGCGATGCTGAGCGTCGAACTGGACGGCGGCGAAGCCGCGGTGCGGGCCTTCCTGGACGGCCTGCGCTGGTTCACCCTCGCCGAGTCGCTGGGCGGCGTGGAAAGCCTGGTCGCGCATCCCGCCACCATGACCCACGCGGCGATGAGCGCGGAGGCGCGCGCGCAGGCCGGGATCTCCGACGGCCTGCTGCGGCTGTCGGTGGGCATCGAGCACGCCGACGACCTGGTGGCGGACCTGGCCGATGCCCTGGCGCGCGCGCAGGCCGCGGGCCCGGGTCAGCGGCAGGCGGCGCGATGAACGCCCGGGTGGTGGCGCTGCCGTTGCCCGACGGCGCGCCCGCGCGGGTGGCGCTGCTGGGCACCGGCACGGTGGGACGCGCCGTGTGGGCCCGGTTGGCCGGCTGGCAGGGCACGGCGCTGGGCGCGCGGCTGGCGCTGGCCTACGTCGCCAACTCGCGCGTGGCGGCGCTGGCGGCCGCGCCGGTGGCCGGCGACGTCGGTGCGCTGCTGGCGCGAGCCACCCGCCCGCATGCGCTCGAGGCGGTGGACGCCGCGCTCGGCGGCAGCGGCACCCGCATCGTCATCGATGCCACCGCGTCCGAGGCGGTGGCGGACCGGCACCCGCACTGGCTGGCGCGCGGCGTCCACGTGGTCACCGCCTGCAAGCTGGGGCAGGGCACGTCGCTGGCGCGCTGGCGCGTCATCCAGGCCGCGCGCGAGGCCGGCGGCACCCGTTACGGCGACAGCGCCACCGTCGGCGCAGGCCTGCCGATCCTGCGGTCATTGCGCGCGCTGCAGGCCGGCGGCGACCGCATCCACGCGATCGCCGGCGTGCTGTCCGGTTCGCTCGCGTGGCTGTTCCACCAGTACGACGGCCTGCGGCCGTTCTCCGGTTTCGTGCGCGAGGCGCACGCGGCGGGTTACACCGAGCCGGACCCGCGCGAGGACCTGTCGGGCGAGGACGTGCGCCGCAAGCTGCTGATCCTGGCCCGCGCCGCCGGGGTGCCGCTGGCGCCGGCCGATGTCGCGGTGGATTCGCTGGTGCCGGATGGACTCGCCGGCCTGCCGCGCGCGGCGCTGGACGCTGCCCTGCCGCAGCTCGATGCCCTGCTGCGCGCGCGCTATGCAGATGCGTGGAAGCAGGGCGCGCGGCTGCGCTTCATCGCCCGGCTGCAGGCCGGCGGCAGCGCGCGGGTGGGGCTGGAGGCGCTGCCCGCGGACGATCCGCTGGCGGGCGGCGGCGGCACCGACAACCGGGTGGCGATCTGGTCCGATCGCTATCGCGCGCAGCCGCTGGTGCTGCAGGGGCCCGGCGCCGGCGCCGAAGTCACCGCCGCGGCGCTGCTGGACGACGCGCTGGCGATCCAGGCGTCAGCGGCTCAACGCCACTCGGCGGAGGCGAAGAACTCCTCGATCGGCTGGGCGCGCTGGAACGCGTAGCCCTGGGCGAAGTCCAGCCCCATGTCGTGCAGCAGCTGCAGCTGTTCCTCGGTCTCCACCTGCTCGGCGACCGCCTGCTTGTCCAGCAGGTGGGCGATGTCGGTGATCGAGCGCACCACCGCCTCGGGCAGCGGCCCGTTGCCCAGGTCGCGGACGAAGCTGCCGTCGATCTTCAGGTAGTCGACGTCCAGCCCGCGCAGGTAGCCGAACGAGCAGAACCCGGTGCCGAAGTCGTCCAGCGCGAAGCGGCAGCCCAGCTCGCGCAGGCGTCCGATGAACCGCCGCGCGCGGGTCATGTCGCGGACCACGCTGGTCTCGGTGATCTCCAGGCAGAGCTGCCCCGGCCGGACCGTGCTGCGCTTGAGCCGCGCCGCGACGTAGTCGCAGAAATCCTCGTCGACCAGGGTGGTGCCGCCGATGTTCACCCCGAAGCTGGCCACGTGGGCGGCGTCCTCGGGATGCTGCTCCAGCCAGGTCAGGATGGCGTCCAGCACGTGCCGGTCCAGCCGTGGCCCCATGCGGTAGCGCTCCGCGGCCACGATCACGTCGGCCGGCGGCCGCAGGTTGCCGTCGGCGTCGATCCAGCGCACCAGGGTCTCGAACCGCGACTGCGCCGGCCCGGGGTTGCGCAGGTCGACGATCGGCTGGCACCACAGCGCGAAGCGGCGGTGGTCCAGCGCGTCGCGCGCGGCGATGGCCGAGTGCATGGCGCGGGTGCGGTCGCGGATGTCGTCGGGGTTGGACGCGGCGGCGAACGCGCGGTTGCCGCCCAGCTCCTTGGCCGCGAAGCAGGCGGCGTCGGCCTGGGTCAGCAGCTGGTCGAAGGCCAGGTGCGGCGGCTGGCTGGTGGCCAGGCCGATGCTGCCGGTGGTGCCCAGGTTCTGGCCCTGCCAGGCCACCCGCAGCTTCTCGATGGCGGCCAGCAGGCGGCGGGCGCGGGTCATCGCCGCGCTTTCGTCGACCGGCGCCAGCACCGCGAATTCGTCGCCGCCGGTGCGCGCCATCAGCGCGTCCTCGCCGAACTCGTCCAGGAACAGGGTGCCGATGCCGCGGATCATCTCGTCGCCGGCCACGTGGCTGGCCGAATCGTTGACCAGCTTGAAGTGGTCGATGTCGACGTACATCAGCGTCTGCACCGACAGCGAGGTGCCCAGCTGCTGGCGCGCCTGCTCCTCGAACGCGTCGCGGTTGAGCAGGCCGGTCAGGGTGTCGCGGGTGGCGCGCTGGTGCAGGGCGGCCATCGCGTGCGCGTGCTCCTGGCGGGACGCCAGCAGCAGCACCGGGATGATCGCGAACAGCACCAGCATGCCCATCATCAGCGCGCTGTCGTGCAGGGTGGACGGCCGCTCGAAGCCGCCCAGCCCCAGCCCGGTCATCAGCGCCACGCAGATGATCACCGCCGAGGTGGACACCAGGGTCACGATGGGCGGGTAGCGGGTGGTCGACCACAGCAGCAGGGCCAGCGGCAGGCTGGCGACGGCCAGCGGGTAGCGGGTGCCCAGCAGGCTGATCGCGTAGACCAGCCACAGCATCGCCAGCAGCAGGAACGCCCACATCACGATCTCGCGGGTGGACGCGCGCGACCGGTGCGGCGAGGGGCCGGCCAGCCCGCCGCCGATCAGGTACAGCCCGAGCGGGGCGATGCTCGCCAGCCCCAGCAGGTCGCCCAGCGCCCACTGCAGCATCGCGCCCGGGGCATCGTGCGCCGCCACCATCCGCGCCTGCACCATGCCGGCCACGCCGACCGCGGCGCTGACGACGCTGACCAGCAGCGAGCCGCGCAGCAGCAGGAAGCCGTCGGCGCTGCGCAGGTGGATGACCGGGACGCGCCGGCGCACGTACCAGCCGCCCAGCGCGGTGGCCAGCGCGTTGCTGGCGATCGAATAAGGCAGGAACGCCTCCGGGACCGGCACCACCAGCGAGTGCACCAGCAGGGTCGCCACCGGCAGCGCGGTGGCGTACCACAGCCCGTAGCGCACCACCGCGGCGAAGCCAATGCCCGCGGCCGGCCAGAACAGGGTGACGTCCGAGGGCGTGCGCAGGAAGAACACCGCCACCACGGATCCGGCGAAGTACAGCGCCACCAGCAGCGCCCATCGCCACGCATGTCCCAGCCACCGGTTCATCGCCGCAGTCTAGACCCGCGCGGCCCCCGGCGATACGCCGCCGCCCGGGCCGGCCGCCTCAGCACTCGATCACGTTGACCGCCAGGCCCCCGCGGCTGGTTTCCTTGTACTTGTCCTGCATGTCGCGGCCGGTGTCGCGCATGGTCCGGATCACCTTGTCCAGGCTGACCTTGTGCTTGCCGTCGCCGCGCAGGGCCATGCGGCTGGCGTTGATGGCCTTGACCGCGCCCATGGCGTTGCGCTCGATGCAGGGGATCTGCACCAGCCCGCCGATCGGGTCGCAGGTCAGGCCCAGGTTGTGCTCCATGCCGATCTCGGCGGCGTTCTCGACCTGGCCCGGGGTTCCGCCCAGGGCCGCGGTCAGGCCGGCGGCGGCCATCGAGCAGGCCACCCCCACCTCGCCCTGGCAGCCGACCTCGGCGCCGGAGATCGAGGCGTTCTCCTTGTAGAGGATGCCCACCGCCGACGCGGTGAGCAGGAAATCGAACACGCCCTGTTCGCTGGCGCCGGGGATGAAGCGGTCGTAGTAGTGCAGCACCGCCGGGATGATGCCGGCCGCGCCGTTGGTGGGGGCGGTGACCACCCGGCCGCCGGCGGCGTTCTCCTCGTTCACCGCCAGCGCGTAGAGGTTGACCCAGTCCAGCACGGTCAGCGGGTCGCGCATCGCCGATTCCGGCTTGGCCGACAGCTCGGCGTGCAGCGCCGGGGCGCGGCGCGACACGTGCAGGCCGCCCGGCAGGGTGCCGGTCTCGCGGATGCCGCGCGCCACGCAGTCCTGCATCGCCCGCCACAGCTCGCGCAGGCCCGCGCGGATCTCGTCCGGCGTGCGCCAGGCCTGCTCGTTCTCGAACATCAGCCGGGCGATGCCCTTTCCTTCGCGCTCGCAGTGGGCGAGCAGTTCCGCGCCGCTGTCGAACGGGAACCGCAGCGGGGTGGTGTCGGCGACGATGCGGTCCTCGGCCGCCTCCTCCTGGTTGACCACGAAGCCGCCGCCGACGCTGTAGTAGTCGCGGGTGGCGACCACCGCGCCGGCCGCGTCGTACGCGGTGAAGCGCATGCCGTTGGTGTGGAACGGCAGCTTCTGCCGCTTGTTCATCACCAGGTCGGTTTTCTCGTTGAAGGCCACCGGGTGGCGGCCGCCCAGCAGGATGCGCTTCTCG
>CAMLJA010000005.1 GCA_946480065.1 uncultured Thermomonas sp.
CTTGCCGGCGGGTGCCGCGGGGGCCAGGGCCGGCTCGTCGGCGGGCCCCAGGGCCGCGACCGCCGGCGGCGGGGCGGGCGGATCGGGCGACGGCGCGACCGGCGCGGGGGGCGCCTCGGGCTGCGGCACGGCGCGGACTTCGTGCGGCAGGACTTGCGCCGGCTCGGCTTCGGCAGGCGGTGCAGGGGGCGCGGAGGGAGCGTCTTCGGCGTGCGCTGGCGCGTCGGGGAAGGCGGCGGCCAACTCCTCTACGGACAGGCGGCGGGGCGCCTCGGCGTCTGGCTTGTTGCGGCGGAACCAGCTGACCATGCGGATGGGCGGGCAAGAGCCTGGACGGGCGCCTGGCGCGGCGCCGCAGGCGATAGGCGAGAATGGCGCGCATGGTAGCACCCGCCCCCGCGACGCCCCGATGAACGCCGGCCGCCTTCCGCCGCCCGGGCGCGTGCGCATCATCGGCGGGCACTGGCGCGGCACCCGGCTCGACGTGCCGGCCCGCCCGGGCCTGCGACCCACCGCCGACCGGGTGCGGGAAACCCTGTTCAACTGGTTGATGCCGGTGCTGCCGGGCGCGCGGGTGCTCGACCTGTTCGCGGGCAGCGGGGCGCTCGGGCTGGAAGCGGTGTCGCGCGGCGCGGCGTCCGCACAGCTGGTGGAGGCCGATGCCGGGCTTGCGCGGGCGCTGGGCGACACCGCGGCCAGGCTCGGGGCCGGCGACCGCGTGAGCGTGCACCAGGGCGACGCACGGGCCTTCCTGCGCGCGCCCGGACCGAACTACGACGTCGCGTTCGTCGATCCACCGTTCGCCGCCGGCCTGTGGGACCAGGTGCTGGCGCTGCTGCCCGCCCGGCTGGCCGGCGACGCCTGGATGTACGTCGAGTCCCCGGCGGGCCAGGCGCTGGCGCTGCCGCCGGCGTGGGCGCCGCACCGCGAGGGCGCGACCCGGGACGTGCGCTATGCCCTGTACCGGCGCGGTACACTGGCCGCATCCCAGAGCGGCGGCGAACCCCAGACGACATGAGCGTGGCCACGCGCATCGCGGTCTACCCGGGCACCTTCGACCCGATCACCAATGGACACGTGGACCTCGTCGACCGCGCCGCGCGGCTGTTCGAGACCCTGGTCGTCGGCGTGGCCGCCAGTCCGTCGAAGGGGCCGGCGATGCCGCTGGATCTGCGGGTTTCGCTGGCGCGCGAGGCGCTGGGGCACCACCCCAACGTCGAGGTCCGCGGCTTCGACTGCCTGCTGGCGCACTTCGTGCGGCAGGTCGGCGCCGGCGTGCTGCTGCGCGGCCTGCGCGCAGTGTCGGATTTCGAGTACGAATTCCAGATGGCGAGCATGAACCGCCACCTGATCCCCGAGGTCGAGACCCTGTTCCTGACCCCGGCCGAGCAATACGGCTTCATTTCCTCGTCGCTGGTGCGGGAGATCTCGCGGCTGGGCGGGGACGTGGCCGGCTTCGTGCCCGCGGCGGTGGCCGCGACGCTCGAGGCGCACTGGCGCAACCGGGCCACAGAGCCCCGAGCCTGAACTCCGCAACCGCCATCTTTCGACAGAACCATGAGGGGAGAGACATGAACACCAAGTTCCGCACGCTGGCCGTCCTGGCGATCGCCTGCATCGCGCTGGCGTCCACCGCCTGCAAGAAGGAAGAGGCGCCGCAGGCGGAGGCCGTGGCCGCGCCGCTGTCGGCGCCCAAGGACGACAACACCGCCGCCTGGCGCGCCTACGTGACCGACGTGGCCAAGCGCAACATGGACGGCGTGACCAACAGCCCGTACGTGTACTTCCTGCCCAGCGAGTCCAGCGAGGGCTTTGGCGGCCAGTACGAGCGCCAGCTGGAGAAGCTGGAAGGCGACCTGGCCCGCGGCATCCTGGGCGGCAACATGCTGGTGTTCGCCTCGCCGTCCTCCACCAAGGAGGCGGAGATGATCGAGACCGCGTTCAAGCCGGTCCCGGCCAACAGCATGAAGGACGTCAAGGTGGTCTACATCGGCACCCCGATCGACGGCGAGCGGGTCAAGGCCGCGGTCACGCCGGCCGGCGTCAACTACATCTTCGTGGAAGCGAAGTAAGCGCGGGACCATCCGCCGAACCCTCCCCCCGCGCGGGGGAGGGGGGCCGAAGCATGTCGCTGAAGATCAACGAAACCTGCGTCAACTGCGACGTCTGCGAGCCGGTCTGCCCGAACCGGGCGATCACGATGGGCCCGGAGATCTACGTGATCGACCCGGCCCTGTGCACCGAATGCGTGGGCCACCACGACGAGCCGCAGTGCGTGGTGGTGTGCCCGGTCGAATGCATCGACCCGGACCCCGACCACCCCGAAACCACCGAACACCTGCTGGCCAAGCTGGCCCGCCTGCAAGGGAGCGCCACGTGAGCCGACCCGTCCTGCTGTTCCTCGCCCTGCTGCTGGCGCCGCTGGCCGCGCCGTCGCGCGCCGCCGAGGCGCCGCCTGCCGCCGCGGTGGCGTCCGCGCACGCGCTGGCCACCCAGGCCGGCATCGACATCCTGGCGCAGGGCGGTAACGCCTTCGACGCCGCGGTGGCGGTGTCCGCCGCGCTCTCGGTGGTGGAGCCGATCAGCTCCGGCCTGGGCGGCGGCGGCTTCTTCCTGCTGCACGACGCCCGCACCGGCCGCGACGTGTTCGTGGACGCGCGCGAGACTTCGCCGGCGGCGGCCACCCCGCAGGCGTTCCTGGACGCCAAAGGCGAGTTGGACCGCGACCGCGCCGAGAACGGCCCGTGGGCGGCCGGCATCCCCGGCCTGCCGGCGGCGCTGGTGCACATCGCCGGCAAGTACGGGCGGCTGCCGCTGGCGCGCTCGCTGGCGCCGGCGATCCGGATCGCGCGCGAGGGCTTCCCGGTGTACGCGCGCCTCGCCCGCGGCTACGCCCAGCGCAGCGCGGTGATGGAACGCTACCCCGGCACCCGCGAGGTGTTCCTGCGCGCCGGCCACGCCCCGCGCGAGGGCGACCTGTTCCGCCAGCCCGAGCTGGCGCAGACCCTGGAGCGGCTGGCCCGGGGCGGCCACGACGGCTTCTACCGCGGCGTGACCGCGCAGCGCCTGCTGGCCGGCGTGGCCGCGGCCGGCGGCCGCTGGACCGCCGGGGAACTGGCCGCCTACCGGGTGAAGGAGCGCGAGCCGATCCGCTTCGGCTACGACGGCTGGGAGATCGTCACCGCGCCGCCGCCGTCGTCCGGCGGCATCGCGCTGGCGGAGATGCTGCAGATCCTGGCGCCGTGGGACCTGCAGGCGCTGCCGCAGGCCCAGCGCGTGCACCTGGTGGTGGAGGCGATGCGCCGCGCGTTCCGCGACCGCACCTTCTACCTGGGCGACCCCGATTTCGTCGACGTGCCGCAAAAGCTGCTGACCAGCGCCGACTACGCCGCCGGCCTGCGCGCCACCATCCACCCCGGCAAGGCCACGCCCAGCGACCTGCTGTCCGGGCAGCCCACGCCGCTGGAGGACGAGGAGACTACCCACTTCTCGATCATCGACGCCGAGGGCAACCGGGTCGCCACCACCCAGACCGTCAACCTGCTGTTCGGCTCCGGCCTGGTGCCCTCCGGCACCGGCGTGCTGCTCAACAACGAGATGGACGACTTCGCGCTGAAGCCCGGCACGCCCAACGCGTTCGGCGTGATGGGCTACGAGGCCAACGCCCCCAAGCCCGGCAAGCGCATGCTGAGCTCGATGACGCCGACCTTCATGGTGTCGCCGGGCAAGGTGGCGGTGCTGGGCACGCCGGGCGGCAGCCGGATCATCACCATGGTCCTGCTGGGCGTGCTGGGCTACGCCGACGGGCTGGACGCGCAGGCGGTCGCGGCGCTGCCGCGCTACCACCACCAGTGGCTGCCGGACGTGGTGGAAACCGAGCGCGACGCGCTGCCGGCGGACGTGGTGGCCGCGTTGCGGGCGATGGGGCACGACGTCCTGGTGCCCGGCGAGGACAGCCACGGTCGCCGCTCCAGCGACAGCTGGGGCAACATGAACACGGTGGAGTGGGACCGCGCGGCCGGCGTGGTGCGGGCGGCCAGCGATCCGCGCAACCCGGTCGGCAAGGCCGCCGTGCTGCCGCGTTCGCCCTGAGCGGGCGCGCGCGACGCGCGGCCCGGCGGCGTAGACTGGGCGCATGAAACTCTGGTCGATCCCGGGCAACTCGCAGAAGCTGGACGGCGGCGCGATGTTCGGCAACGCGCCGCGCGCGCTGTGGGAACGATGGATGGCGGTCGACGGCCAGAACCGCATCGACCTGGCCTGTCGCGCGCTGCTGGCCAGCCCGCTGAACGGCAAGACCGTGCTGTTCGAGACCGGCATCGGCGCGTTCTTCGCGCCGGCGCTGCGCGAGCGCTACGGCGTGGTGGAAGACCGCCACGTGCTGCTGGACTCGCTGGCGCAGGCCGGCTTCGGCCACGAGGACATCGACGTGGTGGTGCTCTCGCACCTGCACTTCGACCACGCCGGCGGGCTGCTGGCGCCGTGGGCGGAAGGCCGCGCGCCGACGCTGCTGTTCCCCAACGCCACCTTCGTGGTCGGCGCGCAGCACTGGCGGCGCGCGCTGCAGCCGCATCCGCGCGACCGCGCCAGCTTCATCCCGGAGCTGCCGGCGCTGCTGGAAGCCAGCGGTCGGCTGGAGCTGGTCGACGGCGACCGCTCGGAAGCACTGGGCGATGCGGTGCGCTTCCACCACAGCGACGGCCACACGCCCGGGCTGCTGCTGGCCGAGATCGTCGGGCCGGAGACGGTGGACGGCCAGCCGCACGGCGGCGTGGTGTTCTGCGCCGACCTGATCCCCGGCCGGCCGTGGGTGCACGTGCCGATCACCATGGGCTACGACCGCAACGCCGAGCTGCTGATCGACGAGAAGCGCGCCTTCCTCGAGGACAAGCTGGCCCGCGGCGTGCGCCTGTTCTTCACCCACGACCCCGGCTGCGCGCTGGCGCAGGTGGCGCGCGACGACAAGGGCCGCTTCGGCACCGTCCACGAGCACGCCGAACTGCACGCCCGCGCCCTGGCCGCCTGAGGACCCGCGATGCCCAAGATCACCCTGCTGTTCGCGTCCCTGCACGTACTGCTGATGCTGGCCCTGCTGGTGCCGATCTCGCGCCATCGCCACGCCCGCAAGGTGGGCCTGGGCGACGGCGGCGACCCGCTGCTGATGCGCAAGATCCGGGTCCACGCCAACTTCGTGGAACACGCGCCGTTCGCGCTGCTGGTGCTGGCGCTGCTGGAGCTGTGCGGGCTGCCGGCCGCGGCCACCTGGGGCTTCGGTGGCGCGCTGCTGCTGGGGCGGGTGCTGCACGCCGTGGGGCTGTCGCGCGGCGGCGGCTACTCGTTCGGCCGCTTCTGGGGCACCGCGCTGACCTGGCTGGTGCTGCTGCTGATGGCGCTGGCCGGGCTGTGGCTTTCGCTGCGCTGAGCCGCGCTCAGTCCACCGGGGTGCCGAACAGGCGGTCGCCGGCGTCGCCCAGGCCGGGGCGGATGTAGGCGTTCTCGTCCAGCCGTTCGTCGATGGCGGCCACGTACACCTCGACGTCGGGATGCGCGGCCTCCAGCGCGGCCAGGCCTTCCGGCGCGGCCACCAGGAACAGGCACTTGATCCGCGGGCAGCCCGCCTGCTTGAGCATCGCGATCGCCGCCGCGGCGCTGCCGCCGGTGGCCAGCATCGGGTCGATCAGCAGCGCGGTGCGTTCGTGCATGCGGTCGGCCAGGCGCTGGTAATAGCCCTCGGGGCGATGCGTGGTCTCGTCGCGGCGCAATCCGATGACGCTGACCGGCGCCGCCGGCAGCAGCGCCTGCACGCCGGGCAGGAAGCCGAGGCCGGCGCGCAGGATCGGCACCAGGGTGAGGTATTCGCCGCGCACGTGCTCGACCTGCAAGGGCCCCGCCCACGTCTCCACCGTGACCGGCTCGGTGGGCAGGTCGCGGGTGGCCTCGTAGGCCAGCAGGCTGGCCACCTCGCCGGCCAGCTGGCGGAACAGCACCGGGTCGGTGGCGATGTCGCGCAGCTTGCCCAGCTTGTGCCGGACCAGCGGATGGCGAACTTCGACGATCTTCATCGGCGCAGGCTACCGCAAAGCCCGCGCGGCGGAGAACGCGTGCGCGGGGCGCCAGCGAAACGGGGCGGCCCTGGCCGCCCCGTCCGGCCCCGCGCGGCGGGCGGGCGTCAGGCCGCCGCGGCCTGGGCCTGGCGCGGGCCTTCCAGCAGCGCGCGCTTGACCGTGGCCACCACCAGCTCCAGCTCTTCCGCGGTGACCGCGAACTGCGGGGTGAAGCGCAGCGAGTTCTCGCCGCCGTGGATCACGCCGATCCCGCGCTCGCGCATCCACTCCTCGGTGGAGCCGGTGCCGTAGCCCTTGTAGCCGGCCGCCAGCTCGCAGGAGAACAGCAGGCCGGTGCCCTGGACCTTGGTGATGCGGCCGTCGGTCTCGGCCTTCAGCGCCTCCAGCAACTCCAGCGCCTGCCGGCCGCGCTGCTGGATGTTGGCGCGCAGGGCCGGGGTGATCGATTCCAGCACCGCGCAGGCCACGTCCAGCGCGCGCGGGTTGGCGGTCATGGTGTTGCCGTACAGGCCGCGCTTGTAGATGGCGGCGGTCGGCTCGGTCACCGCCAGCACCGACAGCGGGTACTGGCCGGCGTTGAGCGCCTTGGAATAGGTCTCCATGTCCGGCGCCTCCGAGCGCTCGAACCCGGGGTAGTCCACGATCGACAGGTAGCCGGTGGCGCGCAGGCCGGCCTGGATCGAGTCCACCAGCAGCAGGCTGCCGTGGGCGCGGGTCAGCTCGCGGGCCAGGTCGTAGTAGGCCACCGGCACCCTGCGGCCGGGGTCGCCTTCGCCCATCACCGGCTCCAGGAACATGGCTTCGATGAACCAGCCGTTGGCGTCGGCGTCGGCGAAGACCTGGCGCAGCGCATCGGCGTCGTACGGGGCGACCGCGATCACCGAGGACTCGCCGCGGAAGCTGGCCAGGTGCTGGATGTAGGTCTTGCGGGTGGAGTCGGAGTACAGCGCCGGCTTGTCGGTGCGGCCGTGGAAGCTGCCCTTGACCACCACCCGCTTGATCGCCTTGCCGGCGTGGCGCGCGCCGGGGTCGGTCTGGGTCTTGGCGTTGGCGTCGACGATCCGCGCCGCCAGGGAAACCGACTCCGAGCCGGAGTTCAGGCACAGGAACGCGGCGTAGGGGCAGCCGCCGCGGGTCTGGCCGATCTCGGCGCGCATGGCGTTGGAGAAGCGCAGCTGCGAGACGTTGGGGGTCATGATGTTGGCCATCGCCTGCGGCCGCGACATCGCCTCGATCACCTTCGCCGGCGCGTGGCCCAGGCCCAGCATGCCGTAGCCGCCGGTGTCGTAGATCACCCCGCCCTTCAGGGTGACGATCCACGGGCCGCGCGCCGCCAGCGCCACGTACGGGTTGGCGTTGTCCTGCGAATAGAAGTTGACGAAACCCGACTGCACGCGGGCGCGCTGGGCGTCCTCGTCCAGGTCCAGCAGCTCCGGGAATTCGGCGCGCACGCGCCGGTATTCGGCCGCGGCGGCGGCCACGGCCTCGGCCAGCTGCGGGTCGCGCGCGGCGAAGTCGAGCAGGACGGCGTCGTCCAGGCCGGGGGTGCGGGCGTGGCCGTGGGCGCGCAGCGGGGCGAGGGTATCGAGCAGGGTCATGGTGGTCTCCGACGGGTCCGGACGCGCGGTGCGCGCATCGCCGCAAACCCCCATTATCCGGGGAACGCCGGCACTCGGTAGGGCGGATTCGACCAAACAACGGAGCAATCCGGTCGAAACGACGATATGATCCGGCGATATGCGAATTTCCCCCGCCGACGAACGCCTGCTTGCCCTGCTGCGCGAGGACGCCCGCGCCTCCACCGCGGCGATCGCGCGCAAGCTGGGACTCTCCCGCACCACCGTGCAGAACCGGATCGCCCGGCTGGAGCAGGAGGGCGTGATCCGCGGCTACACCGTGCGCCTGGACGACGGCTACGAGCGCAGCCGGATCCGGGCCCACATCCTGATCACCGTGCGGCCCAAGCAGATGCCGGCGGTGGTCAAGGCGCTGCAGGCGATGGCCGAGGTGCGGGTGCTGTATTCGATCAGCGGCGGCCACGACCTGATCGCGCTGGCGGTGACCGCCAGCGTGGGCGAGATGGACGCCCTGACCGACGCCATCGGCGCCATCGACGGGGTGGAGCGCACCACCAGCTCGATCATCCTGTCCACCAAGTTCGAACGCTGACCCGCGCGGCCGGCGCCCTACAATGGCGCGCCCCACGCCTGCCACGCCCCGTTGAAGAAGTCCGACTTCCACTACGACCTACCCCCCGCGCTGATCGCCCAGGCGCCGCTGCCCGAGCGCTCCGCCAGCCGCCTGCTGCTGGTGCCGCCGGCGGGCGAGGCGCTGCGCGACCTGCACGTGCGCGACCTGCCCGCGCTGCTGCGGGCGGGCGACCTGCTGGTGTTCAACGACACCCGGGTGATCCCGGCGCGGCTGTTCGGCCACAAGGCCAGCGGCGGCCGGGTGGAGCTGCTGATCGAGCGGCTGCTGCCGGGCGAGGAGGCGCGCGCGCAGCTGGGCGTGAGCAAGCCGCCGCAGGTCGGCAGCCGGATCGCGCTGGACGCCGGCGGCGAGGCCGAGGTGCTGGCGCGCGAGGATGGCGGCTTCTGGCGGCTGCGCTTCCACCTGCCGGAGCCGCTGGAGAACTGGCTGCTCCACGCCGGCCGCCTGCCGCTGCCGCCCTACATCCAGCGCGAGCCCGGCGCGGACGACGCCGAGCGCTACCAGACCGTGTTCGCGCGCGAGGTCGGCGCGGTGGCCGCCCCGACCGCCGGGCTGCATTTCGACGATGCCCTGCTGGACGCGCTGCGCGCGCGCGGCGTCGGGTTCGGCCACGTCACCCTGCACGTCGGCGCGGGCACCTTCCAGCCGGTGCGGGTGGACGACATCCACCAGCACCGCATGCACAGCGAGTGGATCAACGTGGGCGCCGAGCTGGTGGCGCAGGTGCGCCGCACCCGCGAGGCCGGCGGCCGGGTGGTCGCGGTGGGGACCACGGTGGTGCGCGCGCTGGAAAGCGCCCTGGTGGACGGCGAACTGCGGCCGTTCTCCGGCGACACCAGCATCTTCATCTTCCCGGGCTACCGGATCCGCAGCGTCGACGCGCTGATGACCAACTTCCACCTGCCCGAAAGCACCCTGCTGATGATGGTGTCCGCGTTCGCCGGGCGCGCGCGCATCTTCGAGGCTTACGAACACGCGGTGCGCGAGCGCTACCGCTTCTTCAGCTACGGCGACGCCATGCTGCTGTTCCCGCAGGACGCCGCATGAGCCGCATGGCGTTCGAACTGCTGGCAACCGACGGCGCCGCCCGCCGCGGGCGCATCGCCTTCCCGCGCGGCACCGTGGAAACCCCGGCGTTCATGCCGGTGGGGACCTACGGCTCGGTCAAGGGCGTGCTGCCCCGGCAGGTGCGCGAGCTTGGCGCGCAGATCATCCTCGGCAACACCTTCCACCTGTTCCTGCGGCCGGGGCTGGAGGTGATCGAGGCGCACGGCGGCCTGCACGGCTTCGCCCGCTGGGACGGGCCGATCCTGACCGACTCCGGCGGCTTCCAGGTGTTCTCGCTGGCGCACCGCCGCAAGATCACCGAGGCCGGCGTGACCTTCGCCGCCCCCACCGACGGCCGCAAGGTGTTCCTCGGGCCCGAGGAGTCCATGCACATCCAGAAGGTGCTGGGCAGCGACATCGTGATGATCTTCGACGAGTGCCCGCCGGTGAACGACAAGCACGGCCAGCCGGTGCACCGGCGGGTGGTGGAGAAGTCGATGGCGCTGTCGCTGCGCTGGGCCGAACGCTCCAAGAAGGCGCACGAGGGCAACGACGCGGCGCTGTTCGGCATCGTCCAGGGTGGCGTGCATCGCGACCTGCGCACGCTGTCGGCCGAGGGCCTGCAGCGGATCGGCTTCGACGGCTACGCCGTGGGCGGGCTGGCGGTGGGCGAGAGCGAAGGCGAGCGCAACGCCATGCTGGAGCACACCTGCCCGCAGCTGCCCGGCGACCGCCCGCGCTACCTGATGGGCGTGGGGCGGCCGGAGGACCTGGTGGAGGCGGTGGCGCGCGGCATCGACATGTTCGACTGCGTGATGCCCACCCGCAACGGCCGCAACGGCCATTTCTTCACCTCCACCGGCGTGGTGCGCGTGCGCAACAGCCAGTACGAGCACGACACGCGGCCGATCGAGGAGGGCTGCGACTGCGCCGCCTGCGCCGGCGGCTTCAGCCGCAGCTACCTGCGCCACCTGGACCGCTGCAACGAGATGCTCGGCCCGGTGCTGGGCACCCTGCACAACCTGCGCTACTACCAGCGGCTGATGGCGGGCATGCGCGGGGCGATCGAGCGGGGAACCTTCGGCGCGTTCCGGGAGTCCTTCCACGCGGCCCGCCGGCCCTGAGGAGGCGGCCCGGGCGCCACGTGGCATAATTCCCGGCTGGCCTAGCGCCAGTCCCTTCGTTTCGCAGACACGGATCCCCATGAGCCCGCTCGATTTCCTGATCCCCGCCGCCCACGCCCAGGCCGCCGGCGCCGCGCCCGCCCAGGGCGGCCTGCTGTCCACCCTGCTGTTCCCGGTCATCCTGATCGCGATCATGTACTTCCTGATGATCCGGCCGCAGATGAAGCGCCAGAAGGAGCACCGGGCGATGCTGGAGAAGCTGGCCAAGGGCGACGAGGTCATCACCAATGGCGGCGTGGCCGGCACCGTGGCCGCGATCGGCGAGAGCTTCATCACCGTGGAGGTCGCCACCGGCGTGCAGCTGCGCGTGCAGAAGGGCGCGATCGCCAGCGTGCTGCCCAAGGGCACCCTGAAGTCCGCCTGATCCCCCACCAGTCCGCAGAGGCGCCGGCCCCCGCGGCCGCGCGCAGGGTGTCGCGATGCTCGAATATTCCCGCTGGAAGTACCTCACCATCCTGATTGTTCTGGCGTTCAGCGTGCTCTACGCGGTGCCGAACATGTTTCCGCAGGATCCTGCCGTGCAGGTCACCGCCAACCGCGGTTCGACCATTGACGCCGGATTGCAGCAGCGGGTCGAGGCGGCGCTGAAGAAGGCCGGCGTGCCGGTCAAGGCGACCGAGATCGGGAAGGACGGCAACCTGCTGGTGCGCACGCCCACGGATGACGACCAGACCCGGGCGTCCGAGGTCATCCGCGACGAGCTCGGCAGCGGCTATGTGGTGGCGCTGAACGAGGCGTCCACCGTGCCGGGCTGGCTGCAGGCGATCGGCGCCAAGTCGATGTCGCTGGGCCTTGACCTGCGCGGCGGCGTCTATTTCCTGATGCAGGTGGACAGGCAGGCGGCGCTGGGCAAGCGCTTCGACGCCACCGCCGAGGACATGCGGGTGCTGCTGCGCGACAACCGCATCCGCTACACCTCGGTCGAGCCGCGCGCCGACGGCACCGTGGTCGCCACCCTGGGCCAAGGCCAGGACGCCGCCAAGGCGCGCCAGCTGTTCGCCCGCGACATGCCGACCTACCAGGTCGAGGTGGAGGGCAACACGGTCTCGGTGCGGATCCCGCAGGCCGAGCTGGACAAGATGCTGACCGACGCGGTGCAGCAGAACATCGGCACCCTCGCGAACCGCATCAACGAGCTCGGCGTGGCCGAGCCGATCATCCAGCGCCAGGGCGCCGACCAGGTGGCGGTGCAGCTGCCGGGCGTGCAGGACACCGCGCAGGCCAAGCGCATCCTGGGCGCAACCGCCACCCTGGAGTACCGCGGGGTGGTCGAGGGCAACGCCTACGAGGCGCGCGACAACGGCACGGTTCCCCCCGAGGCGCGCGTGTACGAGCGCAAGGAAATCGGTGCGGACGGCAAGCCAGTCCCGGTGCTGCTCAACAAGCGCGTCATCGTGTCCGGCGACCAGTTGCAGAGCGCCTCGGCGTTCTTCGATTCGCAGACCGGCACGCCGGCGGTGCGGGTGCGGCTGAACAGCCTTGGCGGCCAGCGCATGTTCGACTACTCCAGCGAGCATGTGGGCAAGCTCATGGCGACGGTCTACATCGAGCGAATCCCGGAAGTGAAGCTCGTGGATGGCAAGGAAGTGCGCACCACCCGTGTCAACGAGCAGGTGATCCAGGTCGCGACCATCCTGAGCACGCTGGGCCGCGAGTTCCAGACGACAGGCCTGGAAAGCATGAAGGAAGCCAGCGATATCGCGCTGCTGCTCCGGGCCGGCTCGCTGGCGGCGCCGATGGACATCGTCGACGAGCGCACCATCGGCCCGAGCCTTGGCAAGGAGAACATCGAGCGCGGCCTGAAGGCGGTGGTGTCCTCCTTCGTCTTTGCCCTGGTGTTCTTCCTGTTCTACTACCGCGTATTCGGCCTGATCACCTGTCTTGCGCTGCTGATCAACCTGCTGATGGTGTTCGCGCTGATGTCGGTGCTCGGAGCCACGATGAGCCTGCCGGGTCTCGCCGGCATCGCATTGACGGTCGGCATGTCGGTGGACGCCAACGTGCTGATCAACGAGCGCATCCGCGAGGAATTGCGATTGGGGTTGCCACCGCAGAGGGCGATCGCGGAGGGCTACGACCGCGCGTCCGGCACCATCCTCGACGCCAACGTCACCGCGTTCCTCGCCGGACTGGCGATGGCGGTGTTCGGCACCGGCCCGCTGCGCGGTTTCGGCATTACCACGATGCTCGGCATCGCCACCTCGGCCTATACCGCGGTCTCGGTGTCGCGTGGCATCGCCACGCTGATCTACGGCGGCAAGCGCAAGCTCAAGTCGGTCGCGATCTAAGGAAGCACTGCAGATGAAGCCTTTCAATGTGTTCCCGTACGACAGCAACATCGACTTCATGCGCGTGCGCTGGATATCGCTCGGCGTGGCCTTGCTGCTGATGGTGGTCGCGATCGGCTCGATGGTGACCCGTGGCTTCAACTTCGCGCTGGACTTCACGGGTGGCATAGGCGTGGAACTGCGCTATGCGCAGGAGCCGAACGTCGACAAGGTGCGCGACCAACTGGACGCGGCTGGCTTCCACGGCGCGCAGGTACAGAACTTCGGCAGCGGCAACGACCTGCTGGTCCGCCTGCAGGCGGAAGGCAAGCAGGAGGGTGGGCCCGACCAGGCCGCCAGCATCGGCGATGCGGTCGCGAAGGCGGCATCACTCCCCGGCAACGTGGCGGAGAAGCGCAGCAGCTCGGTGATCAGCGCCCAGGTAGGCAAGGACCTGGCCTTGAAGGGCCTGTACGCGGTGCTCTTCGTGATCATCGGCTTCCTGGGCTATATCTCGCTGCGCTTCGAGAAGAAGTTCGCGGTGGCGGCGATCATCACCACCCTGCACGACGTGCTGATCTGCGCCGGCTGGTTCGCGCTCAGCGGGCACGAGTTCGACCTCAACGTGCTGGCCGGCATCCTGTCGGTGATGGGCTTCTCGATCAACGACACCATCGTGGTGTTCGACCGCGTGCGCGAGAACTTCAAGTCGCTGCGGCTGGCGCCGGAGGACGTGCTCAACAAGTCGATCAACCAGACCCTGTCGCGCACCGTCATCACTTCGTTTGTCGCGTTCCTGACCGTGTTCGCCCTGTACCTGTACGGCGGCGATTCGCTGCGCGGCATGGCGGAGTCGCAGATGATCGGGATCGTGATCGGCACCCTGTCCTCGATCTTCATCGCCTGCCCGCTGCTGACCCTGAGGTTCCTGAAGGTCAGCAAGCAGGACCTGATGCCGAAGGCCAAGGACGAGGAGGCGCTGGCGCGCCGTCCCTGACCGCCCGGCGGGACCCGGAAACGAAAAGGCCGCGCGATGCGCGGCCTTCTTTTGCCAGGGGCTGTGGAGGCGGGTCAGGCGGTCGCGGCGGCGTAGCCGGACTGCACGATGGCCTTCTGCAGCTCGGCGCTGAGCTTCTGGTTGCCGGCCACCAGCGCGCGGCCGTGGATGCCGCGGGCGTCCATCGGGCCGGTGGCGCCGCCGCGGAAGTCGCAGACCCGGCCGCCGGCCTCGCGCACCAGCAGCACGCCGGCGGCGATGTCCCAGGGCTTCACCCCGGCCTCGAAGTAGCCGTCCACCCGCCCGCAGGCCACGTAGGCCAGGTCGAGCGCGGCCGACCCGGTGCGGCGGATGTCCTCGGCGTCGCGCAGCAGGGCGCGCACGCACTCCAGCTGGGCCGGCGCGCGCTCGCGCTCGCGCGGCGGGAAGCCGGTGGCCAGCACCGCGCCGTTGAGGTCGCGACGCTCGGCCACCCGGATGCGGCGGTCGTTGAGGACCGCGCCGCTGCCGCGGCTGGCGGTGAACAGCTCGTTGCGCAGCGGGTCGAACACCACGCCGTGCTGCGGCTCGCCGCCCTCGACCAGGGCGATCGACACGCACCAGTGCGGGAAGCCGCGCAGGTAGTTGCTGGTGCCGTCCAGCGGGTCGATCACGAACACCGAGTGGCCCTTGCCCTGCACCCCGCCTTCCTCGCCGATGATGGCGAACTCGGGGTGCGCGCGGCGCAGCTCCTTGATGGCGGCCTTCTCGGCTTCCTCGTCCATCTCGCTGGCGAAGTCCATCCGGTCCTTCTCGACCACCGCGATCGCGTCCAGCTTGTGCATGCCGCGCAGGAGGGCGTTGCCGGCCGCGCGGGCCGCCTTGACCATGACATTGACCACGGGTTTCTGCATGGCGAAGCGCCTCGGGACGAAGGAGGGAAGGGGACGGCGGCGGCAAAGAACGGCCGGGCACGCGGGCCCGGCGGCGCAGTTTACCATTCGCGGATGGAGACCCAGCTCGAATCCGCCGCGCCCGACCTGCGCATCGTCCTGGTCGGCACCCAGCATCCCGGCAACATCGGCTCCGCCGCCCGCGCGATGAAGACCATGGGGTTGTCGCGGCTGGTGCTGGTGGCCCCCGAGAAGGCCCCCGACCGCGACACCCACGCCATGGCTGCCGGCGCCGACGACCTGGTCGAGGCCGCCCCGGTCTTCGCCAGCCTGGCCGATGCCGTGGCCGACTGCCGTTGGGTGCTGGGATGCACCGCGCGCAGCCGCCGGATCCAGCTCGAACCCCTGCACCCGCGCGACGCCGCGCGCCGGGCCCTGCAGGCGACCGCCAGCGGCCCGGTGGCGCTGGTGTTCGGCCGCGAGCGCACCGGCCTGGACAACGAGGAGCTGCAGCTCTGCCACGCCGCCGTGCACATTCCGTCCGACCCCGCCTTCAGTTCGCTGAACCTGGCCGCGGCGGTGCAGGTGCTGAGCTACGAGCTGCGCTGCGCGATCCTGGAGGGAACCGCGCCGCCGCCGCCCGCCGCGGCGCCGGCCGCCGCCGCGCCGCCGGGCGAGGGCGCGGCCACGCACGCCGAACTGGAAGGGCTGTTCGGGCAGCTGGGCGAGACCCTGGAGCTGATCGACTTCCACAAGGGGCGGGCGCCGGAATCGGCCATGCGCAAGCTGCGCCGGCTGTACCTGCGCGCCAACCTGGACAGCGCCGAGGTGCGGCTGCTGCGGGGGGTGCTGGCGGACGCGCAGCGGATGGCGCGGCTGGCCGGCGCGGGCGCTTCCGGGGCGTGAAAAATCGGTTAGGCTCGCCCGGGTCGCCTCCTGCCGCCGCCGCCTTGCCACACCTGCCCCGTTCCCGCCTGCCCGCGCTGGCCGGCCTGCTGACCTGCCTGCTGGCGATGGCGTCCTGGCCCGTCCGCGCGCAGCAGGCCTCCGCCCCCGCGCTGCCGGACGACGATGCGAGCGTGCTGGTGCTGGGCCGGGTCAGCGACGACCCCAAGCTGCACTACGACCAGCTCAAGCCGCTGCTGGACTACGTGGTGCCGCGGATGGCCGGCGTCGGCATCCGCAGCGGGCGCATCCTGATGGCCCGCGACCTGCAGCAGATGTCCAGCTACATGCGGCGGGGCCAGATCGACTGGGTGACCGAGACGTCCGGCAACGCGGCCTTGCTCGAGCGCCGGGCGGGCGCCCATTCGCTGCTGGTCACCGAGCGCGATGGCGCCACCCGCTACCACACGGTGTTCTTCGTGCGCCGCGACAGCCCCATCCGGGGCCTGCAGGACCTGCGCGGCCACAGCGTGGCGTTCCAGAACCCGTATTCGACCAGCGCCTACTACCTGCCGGCCAGCATGCTGCTGGAGGCGGGCCTTCGGATCGAGCCGCTGCTGACCCCGATGGACCGTGCGCCGGCCGACGCCGTGGGCTACCTGTTCGCGCGCACCGAACTCAACATCACCACCTGGGTGCACAAGCGGCTGGTCGACGCCGGCGTGCTCAGCAACCTGGACTGGGTCAACCCGCAGCGGCTGCCGCCTTCGTTCGCCGACGACTTCCGGGTGATCGCCGAGAGCCGGGACGTGCCGCGCGCGATCATCCTGACCCGCAAGGGGATGGATCCGCGGGTGGAGGCGCGCCTGCGCGAGGTGCTGATGGAGGCCGCGCTGGACCCCGATGCGGGCGAGGTGCTGCGGCGCTTCATCGGCACCTCGCGCTTCGTCGACGTGGGCCCGGACGACCGGCGTGCCCTGGACGAACTGGCCAGGGGCGTGCTGCGGGTGCGGGCGGAGGTCGAATGAAGCGTCCCGCCTGGGGCCTGCAGTCGCGGTTCCTGGCCGCGATCGTGCTGCTGCTGGCGGTGGTGGTGCTGCTGATGGTGCTGCTGTGGAACCGCCAGCAGGCCAGCCAGCACGAGGTCAGCCGGATCACCCGGGACGCCATGCACGGGCTGCTGTCCGAGCAGGTGCGGATCGACGGCGAGGCGGAAGTCCGCCAGCTGGCGGACGCGCTGGCGAACCCGCTGTACTACTTCGACCTCGACGCGATCGGCGCGCTGGCGCGGGCGGCGCTGCGCGAATCGGACGTCGACTACGTGCTGGTGTTCGACCCCCAGGGCCGGATCCTGCACGACGGTTCCGGCGACATCGCCGCGTACGGCCAGCCGATGGGCGACCCGCTGGCGCGCCCGGTGATCGCCGCCACCGCGCTGCACACGCAGGTGAGCGGGCGCGTGCTGGACGTGTCCAGCCCGATCATGATCGGCGACCAGCGCCTGGGCGGCGTGCGCATCGGCTATTCGCTGCAGGGCATGGACCGCGCCGAGGCCCAGGCGATGGCCGGGCTGCGCGCGCACATCGACGAGATCGGCCGCCGCAACCTGCTGTGGCTGCTGCTGCTGTGCGGGGCGCTGGCGGTGATCGCGCTGGCCGCGGCCACCCTGGTGCAGCGCGTGCTGGTGCGGCCCATCCGCCAGCTCGGCGACGCCGCGCGCGAGATCGAGGCGGGCAACCTGTCGCTGCCGGTCCCGCAGAGCGCGCGCGGCGACGAACTGGGCGACCTCATCCGCACCTTCGGCCGCATGCGCGAGAGCGTGGCCCGCCACGACCGCGACATCCGCCGGGTGGCCTACAGCGACGCCCTGACCGGGCTGTCGAACCGGCTGGCGTTCCGCGAATCGCTGGACCAGCGGCTGCGCGCGCTGCAGGGCGCCGGCCGCCAGCTGGCGCTGCTGTTCGCCGACATCGACGACTTCAAGCGCATCAACGACACCCTGGGGCACGAGGCCGGCGACGAGGTGCTGCTGCAGGTGGCCGGCCGCATCGACCGCGCGCTCAAGCGCATGCCCGGCGCCGACGGCATGGTGGCGCGCTTCGGCGGCGACGAGTTCGTGACCCTGCTGCAGGCGGCCGACGACGAACCCGACGTGGACGTGCGGGCGCTGGCCGCGCGGCTGGCGGACGAGCTGGTGCACGAGCTCGGGCAGCCGCTGCTGCTGCACGGGCGGCAGGTGTTCCTGGGATCGTCGATCGGGGTGGCGCTGTTCCCGGACGACGCCGACAACGCCTCGATCCTGATGAAGAACGGCGACATCGCGATGTACCAGGCGAAGGTAGCCGGCAAGAACTGCCACCGCTTCTACAGCCGCACCATGGACCAGGCGGTGGAGCGGCGCATGCGCATGGAGCACGACCTGCGCGGCGCCTGGGGCCGGGGCGAGCTCAGCCTGGCCTACCAGCCGATCTACCGCACCCGCGACCGCGTGCTGGTCGGCGCCGAGGCGCTGCTGCGCTGGCAGCACCCCGAGGACGGCGCGGTGGCGCCGGCGGTGTTCATCGACGTGGCCGAGCAGAGCGGCCTGATCGAATCCATCGGGCCGGAGGTGCTGCGGGCCGCGTGCCGCGAGGCAGCGCAGTGGCGGACCCCGACGGGCGCCGGCGAGGCGCCGTTCGTCTCGGTCAACGTCTCGCCGCGCCAGCTGCGCAGCGGCGACCTGGTGCAGCAGATCCAGTCGGCGCTGCAGGACGCCCTGCTCCCGCCTGCGCGGCTGCACGTGGAGCTGACCGAGACCGCCGTGATCAGCGACGAGGGCCACGCGACCGCGCTGCTGGCGCGCCTGCGCGACGCCGGGGTGCGGGTGTGGCTGGACGACTTCGGCACCGGCTATTCCAGCCTCAGCCACCTGCGCCGGGTGCAGGTGGACGGCCTGAAGATCGACCGCAGCTTCATCACCGACCTGCTGCGCGACCCCGACGACCTGGCGCTGACCAGCGCGATCGTGGCGATGGCGCATTCGATGGGCATCACCGTGGTCGCCGAGGGGGTGGAGAAGCAGGGCCAGTTCGAACTGCTGCGCGAACGCGACTGCGACCTGGTCCAGGGCTACTGGCTGGGGCACCCGCTGGGCGCGGAGGAGTTCGCGCGGCTGCTGGTCTAGGCGCCGCCCGCGGTCACGACAGCCGGTCGAGCCACGGCTGCAGCGCCGCCAGCAGGCCGCCGGACAGCACGCCGGTAGTGGCCAGCGCCAGCGCCCCCACCGCCCACGCGGCCAGCATCAGCGCGCCGTCGCGCTCCAGCAGGGCCAGCGCGAACAGCAGCACGATGCCGCCGAACAGGTAGTTGGTCAGCGGGATCGGCAGCGCCAGCAGCACGCCCAGCAACAGCAGCAGCAGGCCGGTCCCGATCCGCGCCAGCGGATGGTCCAGCACGCCGGACAGGCGCGGCCGGACCAGCCGCTCCAGCCGCTGCAGCCACGGGTCCAGCGCGCGGTCGAAGCGCGCCAGCGCCTGGCGCTTCGGCCCGCGCCGGGCGAGGAAGCCGGGCAGCCACGGGCGCCGCAGCCCCACCAGCAGCTGCGCCGCGATCAGCACCACCAGCGGCCCGCTGAGCGCCCCGCCGACCGGGATCGGGATGAATGCCGGCAGCGCGGCCACGAACAGCAGCATGCCGAAGGCGCGCCGGCCGAGCCCGGCCAGCAGCTCGCCGAGGTGCAGGGGTTGCGCATGGTCGCCGTCGAGCAGCGCGTCCAGCACCGCGCGGGTGCCGGCCTCGCGGCGGCCGCGCGCTTCAGTCGTGGTCATCGGCGTCGCCCGGATCGGTGTCCGGCATGCGCTGCAGCAGCAGCTTGTCGATGCGCGGGCCGTCCAGGTCGACGATCTCGACCCGCCACAGCCCGAGCCGGAAATGCTCGCCGACGTGCGGGATCCGCCCGAAGTGGGCGATCGCCAGCCCGGCGGTGGTGTGGTAGTCGTGCTCCTCGGCGTCGGCCAGGCGCTCGCCGGTCAGTTCCCGCAGCTCGTCGATGTGCAGGCCCCCGTCCACCAGCAGCGAGCCGTCCTCGCGCGCCACCACCAGCGCCTCCAGGTCGTGGGCCTCGCCGGACTGCAGCCGGCCCAGCACGGCGTCCATGACGTCGCTCACGGTGACCAGGCCCTGGATGTCGCCATATTCGTCGACCACCAGCGCCAGCGCCTGTTGCTCCTCGCGCAGGATCTCGACCAGCTTCAGCGCGTGGGTGGACTCGGACACGAACAGTGCCGGCCGCAGGTCGCGGAACAGCTCGGGCGCGTCCTTGCCCAATTCGTCCAGCAGGGTCTTGACCTCCAGCACCCCGGCCACGTCGGCGTCTCCGCCGCGGTACACCGGGTAGCGCGAGAACGGGGTTTCCTGCATCGCCGCCAGGTTGTCCGCCAGCGCCGCGTTGGCGTCCAGCCAGGCGATGTCCTTGCGCGGGGTCATCAGGCTCTCGGCGGTGCGGTCGCCCAGCCGCATCACCCGGTTCATCATGTTGCGCTCGTCGAGGTCCAGCACGCCCTGCTCGTGGCCCTCGCTCACCAGCATCTGGATCTCTTCCTCGGTGATGGCGCCGCGGGCGTCGTCGCGGATGCCCAGCAGGCGCAGCACCGCGCGGTTGATCGCCGCCAGCAGGCCGACCAGCGGCTTCGCGCCGGTGGCCAGCGCCTGCAGCGGGATGGCCACGATGCTGGCGATGCGTTCCGGGTTGGTCAGCGCCAGGCGCTTGGGGATCAGCTCGCCGAAGATCACCGACAGCGCGGTGATCACGGTCACCGCGGCGCCGACCCCGATCGTGGACGCATACTCGCTGGCGACCGGGAGCAGGGGGCGCAGCTTCCCGGCGATCACCCCGCCCAGCGCGTCGCCGCCCAGCACGCCGGTGAGGACGGTGATCAGGGTGATGCCGACCTGCACGGTCGACAGCAGGTCGTCCGGCTTGTCCACCAGGCCCATCGCCACGCGGGCGCCGCGGCTGGGATGGTCCGGGTCCTCCGCCAGCTGCTTGAGCCGCAGCTTGCGCGAGGTCATCAGCGCCATCTCCGAGACCGCGAAGAAGGCGTTCAGGGCGATCAGCGCCACCACCACCAGGATCTCAACCATCGCGGCCTCCGCCGGCGAGCGGGCGCGCGCCGGGTCCCGCGGCATGGCGGTCGGGGCGGGACGGCGGTGGTGGGCGGGGGGATTCGTCCATGGAGTGCGCGGGGCGCGGCCGGATCATAGCAGGGCGTCAGGGCGCCCAGCCTGCGCGCACGGCAGTCATGGAACCGTCATAATCCCGCACCGACGTCCCGCATCGGCAGGTTCCCATGTTCTCGCTGCAGACCATCTTCGGCCACGGCAAGCAGTTCTACGCGCTGTTCAACGAGGCCGCCGAGGCCGCCCACGACAGCACCCGAGCCCTGCACGCCATGCTGCGCGACCGCGCCGCCAACCCCTCGCTGGAGCCGTTCAAGCACGCGCGCCAGCGCGAGCGGGTGGCCTCCGACAAGATCAGCCAGGCGCTGGTGGACAGCTTCATCACCCCGTTCGAGCGCGAGGACATCGAGGCGCTGGGTTCGGCCCTGTACAAGATCCCCAAGCAGGTGGAGCGCTTCGCCGACCGCTACGAGCTGGCGCGGCACCGCCTGGACGGGATCGACTTCGCCCCGCGCGCGGCGATGCTGGAGCAGGCCGCGGCGGTGGTGGTGGAGATGGTGCGCGAGTTGCCCACCCTGCGCCTGGACCGGATGAAGGCGCTCAACGACCGCCTGCGGGTGATCGAGATGGAGGCCGACCGGCTGATCCTGGAACTGCACCGCGACATCTACTCGGGCAACCTGGACGCCGGCGAGATGTTCCTGCTCAAGGAATTCTTCGAGATCATGGAGAAGGCCATCGACCGCTGCCGCGAGGCCGGCGTGGTGGCCTACGAAATCGTGCTGAAGAATTCCTGATCCGGCGGCCGGAGACGCACGATGCTGACCCTGCTGCTGCTGGTGATCGTTGCCGCGCTCGTGTTCGAGTTCATCAACGGCTTCCACGACACCGCCAACTCGATCGCCACGGTGGTGGCGACCAAGGTGCTCTCGCCCGGCCAGGCAGTGATCCTGGCGGCGTCGATGAACCTGGTCGGCGCGTTCGCCGGCACCGCGGTGGCCAAGACCATCGCCAGCGGACTGATC